>CANIRG010000007.1 GCA_947469635.1 Rhodospirillales bacterium
ACTCGTCAACACTCGGCGGCAACAAAAAGCCGGTGCCGCGGTCAACCTGCCGGAAGTTGCTCATCTACGCTGCGCTCTCGTTGCTTGATCGAAGCGCGATTCTAACAAAAACTACCTGAGGACGCTAAGTCCGACAGGCTGCTAGGGGCACGCCGTACCGTACATCGGACAGGGCTCTCGGAGTATTGGCGGAAATTGCGCCAATGCCTTCTGCTAGGATGCGCTCGTCCAAGGCCCGCCGGAGCGACCGTTGAACCACGCCGACGCCGACCACATTGCCGACTGGATCATCCGGTGCGGCCTGGAGGGCATGCCGGAGCCCGACCTGCTGCGCGTCTTTTGCGAGAAGTGCGTTGCCGCCGGCCTGCCGGTCTCGCGCGCGCTTGCCCTCATCGACACGCTGCATCCCGTGCACGAGGGCAGCGTCTTCCGCTGGCGCGGCGACGGCCAGGACGAGGCCCCGACCACCGACTATGGGCCCACCGACCAGGGCGCCGCGGCCGAGAGCTGGCAGCGCAGCCCGTTCTTCCATCTGCTGCAGACCGGGGCTGACGAGATGCGCCGGCGCATCGGCTTCGGCGAGGACGCCGGGTTCCCCTTCATCCAGGAGATGAAGGACCAGGGACACACCGATCATCTGGTGTTCGTCCATCGCCTCGGCACGAACAACGCGATCGGCGAGATGGATTGCGTCTACTCCTCCTGGTCGACGCGCCACGCCGAGGGCTTCAGCGAGGCTGGGCTGGTGGCGCTGCGACGGCTGGTGCCGGCGCTGGCGCTGGCCATCAAGAGTGCCGCCCTCGCGCGCGTCGCCGGCACGCTGGTCGAGGTCTATCTCGGCCGCGACGCCGGCCGACGCGTGCTCGACGGCCGCATCCGGCGCGGCGTCGCCGACCGCATCGAGGCGGCGCTGTGGTTCTCCGACCTGCGCGGCTTCACCTCGATCGCCGATTCGGCGCCGCCGGAAGAGGTCATCCCGCTGCTCAACGACTATGCCGAGGCCGTCATCACCGCCATCCAGGAGGCCGGCGGCGACGTGCTGAAGCTGATCGGCGACGGCACGCTGGCGATCTTCAAGTCGGACGATCCGGCCGAGGCGAGCCGCCAGGCGCTCGCGGCCGAAGCCAGCCTGCGCCAGCGGGTGATCGCGCTGAACGAGCGCCGCGCAGCCGAGGGACGGCCAACCACGTCCGTCTATATCGGCCTGCATATCGGCGAGGTGTTCTACGGCAACATCGGCAGCACCGACCGGCTCGATTTCACGGTTGTGGGACCCGCGGTCAACGAAACCAGCCGCATCGCCTCGATGTGCCGCTCGGTCGATCGGCCGCTCCTCGTCTCGCAGGCCTTTGCGTCGGCGCTTCCCGTCGAGCAGCGCGCGAAGCTCGTCTCCGTCGGCCGCTTCGCGCTGCGCGGCGTCGGTCGCGCGCAGGACCTCTTCACGCTCGATCCTGAACTCGCCTAGCGCGAAAAATTTCGCTTCCCGGCTTGCGCGTGCGCACCGCCGATGCCTACGATGACGACAAGTAAATGCCGTCCAATGAGGCGGTCGATTTTCCTGGGAGGAAAACATGGCCAATGCGAAGCGTCGCTACGTCTTGAAGCTTGCCGGCAGCGCGGCTGCCGTCGCCAGCACCGGCTTGGCCGGCATTCTGGCAACGGGCCGCGCGCCCGCCTTCGCCCAGACCCGGACCGTCCACTGGTTGCGCTGGGTCGACTTCGTTCCCGCCTCCGACGCTCTGATGCGGAAGGAGCTGATGCCCCAGGCCGAGAAGGAGCTGGGCATCAAGATCAACTTCGAGACGGTGAACGGCAACGACCTGCAGCCGCGCGCGACCGCGGCGATCCAGTCCGGCTCCGGCCCCGACCTGATCCAGGCCTTCAACAACAACACCTACATCTACGCCAACAGCGTCGTCGACCTCACGGAGCTGGCCGAGAGCGTCGGCAAGCGCGAGGGCGGCCTCTACAAGTATTGCCGGTCGCTGTGCAGCGACGGCAAGATGTTCATGAGCATGCCGTGGGCGGTGATCGGCGGCATGATCGCCTATCGCAAGTCCTGGTTCGACGAGGTCGGCGCCACCGCCTTCCCCAAGACCTGGAGCGAGTACCGCGAGGTCGCCAAGAAGCTGAAGGCCAAGGGCCGTCCGATCGGCCAGACGCTCGGCCATACGTTCGGCGATGCGCCGACCTTCACCTACCCCTACCTGTGGTCGTGGGGCGGCAAGGAAGTCGATGCCGACGGCAAGACCGTGGTCATCAACTCCAAGGAGACGTTCGAATCAGTCAAGTTCATGCAGGGCTTCTGGAAGGACGGCTGCGACGAGGGCGCGCTCGCCTGGGACGACACCAACAACAACCGCGCCTTCCTGTCGCAGACCATCTCGGCCACGCTGAACGGCGCCTCGATCTACATCGAGACCCTGCGCAAGCCCGACCAGTACCAGACCGAGAAGGGCGGGCCGATGAACAAGGACATCCTGCACGCCCCGCTCCCGGCGGGCCCGGCAGGACAGTTCGGCATGCATCTCAACCAGTCCGACATGCTGATGAAGTATTCCAAGAACCAGGATGCCGCGAAGGCGTTCCTCACCTGGATGCACACCGAGGCGAACTTCGAGAAGTGGTTCGTCTCGCAGAAGGGCTTCGCCACGCCGCCCACCGCCAAGTGGGAAGAGCACAAGATCTGGAACGAGGATCCGGTGATGGCGCCGTTCAAGGTCGCGGCCAAGCTCGGCCAAGCCCCCGGCTTCGCCGGCCTGCCGAACCAGAAGGCCGCCGAGGCGCTGTCGAAGTACATCATCACCGACATGTACGCCAAGGCGGTCCAGGGCATGGCGGCCGAGGAAGCCGTCAAGTGGGCCGAGGGCGAGCTCAAGAAGATCTACTCGGTGTAAGGCGGTTTCGATCGCCGCAAGGCAAAGAGTAGGTAGACCATGGCGGTAACTGCATTGGGAGCCGGGACGGCTCGGAGACCTGTCGTCCGGCTGCGCAAGATGGAGGACGAGCGCTGGCTCGCCCTCGCCCTGCTGGCGCCCACGGCGATCCTGCTCGGCCTGTTCATCGCCTATCCCTTCGCCGAGGGCGTGATGCTGTCGCTCAGCAGCGCGCGCGTCGGCGATCCCGGCAAGTTCGTCGGCTTGAAGAATTTCTTCAAGCTGGCCGACGACAACATCTTCTGGACCTCGGTCTGGAACACGTTCTGGTACACGGGCGTCACGACGGTGTTCAAGCTGGCGCTCGGCCTGTGGCTGGCGATGCTGCTCAACCGTCATTTCCGCGGCAAGGCGATCGTGCGCGCCTTCGTCCTGCTGCCCTTCATCATCCCGACGGTGCTCTCGACCTTCGCCTGGAAGTGGATGTTCGATCCGACCTTCAGCGTCATCAACTGGACGCTGTTCAAGGTCGGCCTGATCAGCGCCCGCATCAACTGGCTGGGCGACGCCGACCTCGCCATGGCCTCGATCATGGTGGTCAACATCTGGCGCGGCGTGCCGTTTTTCGCCATCAGCCTGCTGGCCGGCCTGCAGACCATCAGCCCCGAGCTGAACGAGGCCGCCGCCATCGACGGCGCCCGTCCCTGGAACCGTTTCTGGTACGTCACCTGGCCGCTGCTGCTGCCCGTCACCATGGTGGTGATGCTGTTCTCGGTGATCCAGACCTTCGCCGACTTCCAGCTCGTCTACGTCATGACCGGCGGCGGTCCCGCCAACGCCACGCATCTCTTCGCCACCTACGCCTACCAGATCGGCATCGTCTCCGGACTGCTGTCGGAGGGCGCGGCGGTGTCGCTCGCCATGTTCCCGTTCCTCTTCGTCATCGTGGTGGTGCAGCTCCTGTACATCCGCCGCGTGGAGACCCGCTGACATGATCGAGGGTGCAATCTGGCGGCGGTGGGTGTTCAGCAACCTTCCCCTGATCCTGTTCGTCGTCGTCCTGCTGTTCCCGTTCTACTGGATGATCATCACGACCTTCCGGCCGGACGGCGAGCTCTACCGGCCCTGGAACGCCGCCAACAACATGCCGTTCTGGACCAACAAGCCGACGCTGGAGCACATCTACTACCTGTTCGAGGAGACCAACTTCGCGCGCTGGATGTTCAACACCATGTTGATCGCGGCGGCCTCGACCCTGATCTCGCTGTTCTGCGGCGTGCTCGCGGGCTATGCGCTGGCCCGGCTCAACTTCCCCTGGGCCGGCAGCCTCGGCACGCTGATCTTCATCACCTACCTGGTGCCGCAGACGCTGCTGTTCATCCCGCTGGCCGAGATCATCCGCGACTTCCGGCTGGGCGACACGCCGTGGTCGCTGATCCTCACCTACCCGACCTTCCTCATCCCCTTCTGCACCTGGCTGATGATGGGCTACTTCAAGGCCATCCCGAAGGAGCTGGAGGAGTGCGCCCGCATCGACGGCGCCTCGCGGCTGAAGGCGATGATCTACATCATCATCCCGGTGGCGGTGCCCGGCATCCTGTCCTCGGGCATCATCGCCTTCACGCTCTCGTGGAACGAGTTCATCTACGCCCTGGTCTTCCTGTCGTCGCCCGACCAGAAGACCGTGGCCGTGGGCGTCACCTCCGAGCTGATCCGCGGCGACGTGTTCTTCTGGGGCTCGCTGATGGCGGGCGCCCTGCTGGGCTCGATCCCGGTGGCGATCGTCTACTCCTTCTTCGTCGAACATTACGTCTCGGGCCTCACCGGCTCGGTCAAGGGATAAGCTTCATGGCCGAGGTCACCGTCCGCAAGCTGAACAAGATGTTCGACACCACCCATGTGGTGAAGGACGTCGATCTCGAGATCCGCGACAAGGAGTTCGTGGTCTTCGTCGGCCCCTCGGGCTGCGGCAAGACCACGACGCTGCGCATGATCGCGGGCCTCGAGGCCGTGACATCGGGCGAGATCCTGATCGACGACACGGTGGTGAACGAGGTCCCGCCGATGGACCGCGACATCGCCATGGTGTTCCAGAACTACGCGCTCTACCCGCACATGAGCGTCGCCGGCAACATGGCTTTCGGCCTCAAGATGCGGAAGTTCGCCAAGGACGAGATCGACAAGCGCATCAAGCGCGCCGCCGGCATCCTGGGCATCGACGAACTGCTGCACCGCAAGCCGCGCCAGCTCTCGGGCGGCCAGCGCCAGCGCGTGGCGCTCGGCCGCGCCATCGTGCGCGATCCCAAGGTCTTCCTGTTCGACGAGCCTCTGTCCAACCTCGACGCCAAGCTGCGCGTGCAGATGCGCGTCGAGCTGAAGAAGCTGCACGAGCGGCTGGCCGTCACCTCGATCTACGTGACGCACGACCAGGTCGAGGCGATGACGCTGGGCGACCGCGTCGTTGTGATGAAGGACGGCTGGGTGCAGCAGGTCGGCGAGCCGCTCGAGCTCTACAACACCCCGGCCAACCGCTTCGTCGCGGGCTTCATCGGCTCACCGGCGATGAACTTCGCCGACGTCAACGTGGTCGACCGCGGCGGCACGATGTGGATCGAGAATCCCGGCATGAACGTGCGCGTGCCCGACCACCTGCAGGCCCGGATGAAGCCGCATGCCGGCAAGCCGGCCACGCTGGGCGTCCGGCCGGAAGACCTCCATATCGCCACCGATGCCGATCCGGCCGACCTCACCTTCACCGGCGAGATCGAGGTGCTGGAACAGCTGGGCTCGGAGATCCTGCTCGACATGCGGGCCGGCAACAGCTCCGTCGTCGCCAGCGTCGAGCCGACGCTGCGCGCTCGCGTCCACGACAAGATCAAGCTCGGCATGAACCCGGCCCGCATGCATTTCTTCGACGCCGCGACCGAAGCGGCCATCTAGGTCGCTGGGGACGCGCGACTCCAGCCGCGCGATCATGCCTCACGAGAAGACGCGCCACGGAGTGGCGCGCCCCCAGCGCTACTGCTTCGGCCCCGACCAGCCCTCCAGCACGTCCCACTTGGCCTTGCGCTGCTCCTCGCGCGGCTTCTTGAAGTCGTGCCCGAACGGCGCCGTGTCGAACGAGCCATAGGTCGGGTTGGCGATCATGATCCATTCGCGGCCGAAGCGCGCCTTGCCGTCCTCGTAGGCCTTGAGCCGGTCGGCTTCGCTCGAACGGTAGCGGTCGTCGAAGTCGCCGAAATTGTCGCCGACATTCAGCACGACGCGATAATCCTTGGCGATGGCGGCCCGGCGCGTGCCCTTCGCGCTGCCCCAGTCCGCCTTCTCGTTCTGCATCATGAAGGTGTCGACGTTGCCGCCCATGGGGAAGCCGAGCTTCTCCATGTTCTTCCTGGTGTCTTCCTTGGTCTCGATGCCGCGGTTGGTGACGTAGAACAGCTTCACGCCCTTGGAGTCGGCGTACTTGGCGAACTCGACCGCACCGGGGATGGCGGTCGACACCTGGGCGGCGCAGAACTGGTTCCAGGTCTTGGTGGAGAAGGTCTGGTCGTTCTTCATCATCCAGACCTGGTAGGCCGAATTGTCGATCAGCGTCTCGTCGACGTCGAACACGATGGCCGGCGGCAGGGTGGCGAAGTCGCCCTTCTGCTCGGCAGGCGCCGCGGTCCATGTCTTGTCGGCCAGCGCCTCGTCGAGCCGGTATCGCGCGAGCGTATAGGCCGTGAGCGCATTGGCCTTGTACTCGACCGAGCGCTGGGTCCACAGCGTGGCCAGCAGCAGGTCACTGGCCGCGGGAGCCTGGGCGTACGCCGCGCCGGTGACAAGCGACGCGACGGCGACGCCCAGCAGAAAAATCCTGTTCACGATCATGTCTCGATCTCCTTCAGCAGCCTCAGTTTGGTCGCCTCGTCGGCAAAGGACGCTTCGATCGACGTTCGCGTGAGGCGCCGCAACGCCGCCTCGCCCAATCCTGCCAGATCGTACTCGTCGCCGAGCGTGGTGTGGAAGAAGGGCGGATCGTCGGAATTGAGGGTCACCTTCACACCCGCCTCGATCAGCCGGTGCAGCGGATGGGCGGCGCGGTCGGGATACAGACCGAGTGCGATATTGCTGCCCGGGCAGACCTCGAGCACGGTGCCGCGCCTGGCCAGTTCCTCGACGAGCCGCGGATCCTTCATCGAGCGCACACCATGGCCGATGCGCGTGACCGGCAACGCCTCGATGGCCGCCCACACGCTCTCCGGCCCGCAGACCTCGCCGGCATGCACGGTGCAGCCCAGGCCCGCCTCGTGGATCAGGCGGTAGGCGGGAGCGAAATCGGCGGGCGTGAACTTGGCCTCGTCGCCCCCCATGCCGAAGCCCACGACATGAGGATGCGGTTCGGCCACCACGGTCCTGGCCATCTCGAGCGCCCGGTCGGGCCCGAAATGCCTGATGCAGATCGCGATGATGCGGCCTTCGATGCCGAAGTCGCGCCTGGCGCGATCGATGCCGCCGACCAGCCCCTCCAGCCAGGCGGCATAGCTGAGGCCGCGCACCTTCGCCCGCTCGGGCGAGCAGAAGATCTCGGCATAGACCGCGCCCTGACGCGCGATCGAGGCCAGGTAGGAATAGATCACGTCGCCGAAATCGGCGGGCGTCATCACGGCGAGGCAGACGCGATCGTAGGCATCGAGAAAGCTCAGGAAATCGCGCCACACGAAATTGCCCCGGCCGTCGAACATGCCGTCGGGGAAGGTGACGCCGTTGCGCTGCCCCAGCTCGCGCGCCAGCGCCGGCGAGACCGAGCCTTCGAGATGGCAGTGCAACTCGGCCTTGGGGATCACGCGAAACCTCGCAGCGGCAGGTTGGGCCTTTGCAGCCAGTTGTCAGCGGGATAATCGGCCCGGCCATCGATCAGATGCAAGGCATAGGCATGACGCTGCCGCGATGAGCGGTTGGGCGCGCTGGCATGCGGCAACAGCCCGTGCAGGACGATCAGCGTGCCGCGCGGCACCTCCAGCGCCAGCGGCTCCTCGTCGGGCCACGGCGGCGTATCGAGCGTGCGCATCACGAGCTCGCCACCGTCGTAGCCGAACCATTGCCGCAGCGGCTCGCGATGCATGGCGGGTAGCACCATCAGGCAGCCGTTGTCGCGATCGGCATCGTCGAGCGCGAACCACAGGCCGGTGACGCTCGGCGGCTCAGTGCGCAGGTAGGTGGCATCCTGATGCCAGCCGACCTCGCCGCCGATACGCGGTTGCTTGAAGAGATACATGGATTGCAGCAGCAGTGGCTCGGCAAGGCCAAGATCGGAGGCCAGCGCCGCGATCTCGGGCAGGCGCGACACTCTATCGAACACCGGATCGAGATCGTGCAGCGCATGGCCGATCTTGTTCAGCTGGCCGCTCGCCTCCTCCTCGAAGAAGAAGCGGATGTCGCCGCCCGACTCACGGAAGTAGCGGTCGCGCGCATGTTCCTGGTCGCGCGTCGAGAAGACCGTGCGCTGCGCCCCGGCATCGAAGCCAGCCACCAGCTCGGCCGCTCGCGCCTGCAGCGCGTCGCAGTCGGCAGCCGGCAGAAATCCCTCCAGCACCAGGAAGCCGTCCTGCTCGTAGCAGACGCGCTCGAACTCGTTCATTGCACGATCCGGTCGATCACGACGGGCCTGGGCGGCGGTGCCGGGCTGCCGATGCGGATGGCCTTGCGCACCAGGGCGATGGCCGAGTCGGCATCGGCCTCGCTGGCGGCGTGGACGATGCACAGCGGGCTGCCGGTGCGCACCTGGGTGCCGACATCGATGAACTCGGTGAGGCCGACGGACGGATCTATGGCGTCGTCGGCATGGCTGCGGCCTCCCCCCAGCGCCACCACGGCGATGCCGACCTCGCGCGCGTTCATGGCGATGACATGGCCCGGCCGCTCGGCGGTGCAGGTCTTGATGACCGGCGCGCGCGCGAGATAGCGGCCGGAATGCTCGAGGAAGTCGTCGGGTCCGCCCAGCGCCGACACCATGCGGGCGAATCTCTCGGCGGCCCTGCCGTCGTCGAGCGCCGCTTCGGCCCGCGCCCTCCCGGCCCCGACGCTCGGCGCCAGATCTCCCAGCGCCAGCATCTCGCCCGCCAGTGCCATGACGACCTCGTGCAGGCGCGGATCGCGCACGCCGTCGCCCCTGAGATAGGCCACGGTCTCTGCGACCTCGAGCGCATTGCCGACATCGCGGCCCAGCACCCGGTCCATGTCGGTGATCAGCGCCGTGGTGGAGAGGCCGGCTTCGTTGGCGACCGCGACCAGGCTTTCCGCGAGATCGCGCGCCATCGCCTCCGTATCGCAAAAGGCGCCCGAGCCGCACTTCACGTCCATCACCAGCCCGTCGAGGCCGGCCGCGACCTTCTTGGACAGGATCGAGCTCACGATCAGCGGGATCGATTCGACGCAGGCTGTGACGTCGCGCACCGCATAGAGACGCCGGTCGGCGGGCGCCAGATCGTCGGTCTGGCCGATGATGGCGCAGCCGACCTCGCGCACCACCCGTCGGAAGGTCACGACGTCGGGCTGCGTCTCGTAGCCCGAGATGGCGGCCAGCTTGTCGAGCGTGCCGCCGGTGTGGCCGAGGCCGCGGCCGGAGATCATCGGCACGAAGCCGCCGCAGGCCGCCACGATCGGCGCCAGCATCAGGCTCACCTTGTCGCCGACGCCACCGCTCGAATGCTTGTCGACGATCGGACCGGGCAGATCGAGGTCGTTCCAGTCGAGGACGACACCCGATCGCACCAGCCCCAGCGTCATGGCCACGCGCTCGGCCGTCGTCATGCCCTGGAAGAAAACCGCCATGGCAAAGGCCGCGACCTGGCCCTCGCTCAGGCTGAGATCGGCGATGCCGCGCGCCACGAAGGCGATCTCCTCCCCCGAGAGCTCCCCTCCGTTGCGCTTCTTGCGGATGATCTCCTGCGGCAGCATGGCGTCTATGGTCTCACATCTTCCCGGACCGCGGACCTCCAGGTCCGCCTCATGAGAGCATGCAATGAGCGGAGCTGGAGCTCCGCGGTCCAATGAGACTAAGAGTAGCGCTCGAGGAAGGTCCGCAAAAGCCGGCGCACCTTGCCGGCGGCTTCATTTGCAACGGTGAGCGTCTGCTCGTGGCTGAGGCTCTCGCCGCCGAGGCCGGCGGCGTAGTTGGTCATCAGCGACAGGCCCGCGACCTTCATGCCAGCCTGACGAGCGAGGATCGTCTCCGGCACGGTCGACATGCCGACCGCATCGGCGCCCAGCGTGCGCGCGGCCCGGATCTCGGCGGGCGTCTCGAAGCTCGGGCCGCTGAACCAGATATAGACGCCCTCGTGAACGTCGTCGCCGGCCGCCCGAAGCGCAACGCGCAGCTTGGGATCGTAGGCATCGACCATGTCGACGAAACGGCTGTCGCCGGTGTCGCCGAACAGAGGATTCACCCCAGTGAAGTTGATGTGATCGGAGATCGCCATCACCGCGCCGGGCCCCATGTCGAGCCTGAGGCTGCCGGCGGCGTTGGTCAGCAGCAGCGTCTCGCAGCCCGCCGCCGCCAATGCGCGGATCGCGCCCTTCATCTCATCGGCTCGGCCCCGTTCGTAATAGTGCGCACGGCCCTGCAGCACGGCGACCTTGGTCGGTCCGACATGGCCCAGCACCAGCCTGCCGACGTGGCTGCCGACACCCAGCGTCGGGAAGCCTGGCAGATCGCCATAGGGGATTGTCTCGACCGCGTCGACATCATCGGCGAAGCCGCCCAGGCCCGAGCCCAGCACGACAGCCACCCTGGGCTTGAAGCGGTCGAGCGAAGTCATGCCGGACCGAGATTGTGCGGCCCGAAGGACATCGGCAGCAGAGTGCCCAACGTCACGGTGCGATGTAGCCCGTCGGGATGGCAGAGATGGATCAGCATGTCGTCACCGCCGAACTCGCGCAGCTTCTGCCGGCAGCCGCCGCACGGCGTGACGATCTCGACGCCCGGCGCCATGACGACGCATTCGAGGATACGGCGCTGCCCCGCTCCCACCATCGCAGCGATCGCCGAGGCCTCGGCGCACCAGCCTTGCGGATAGGCCGAATTCTCGACGTTGCAGCCGGCATGGAGGGAGCCGTCGTCGCTCTTCACCACGGCGCCGACATGGAACTTCGAGTAGGGCGCATAGGCGCGCGCCATCATGGTGCGCGCGAGCTTCAGCATGTCGTCCATCTCAACGCTCCTTCTCGTAGGGAATGCCTGCCGCCTTGGGCGCCACGGCGCGGCCGATGAAGCCGGCGAGCAGGAATATGGTGAGAAGATAGGGCAGCGCCTGGATCAATTGCACCGGGACCTCGCCGAGGCCGGGAAGCCTCACACCTTGCAGGCGGATGGCGATGGCATCGAGCAGGCCGAAGACCAGGCAGGCGCCGAAGGCCGGGACCGGCCGCCACTTGCCGAAGATGATGGCGGCGAGCGCAATGAAGCCCTGCCCTGCCGTCATGTCGCGGCTGAAGCCGGCGTTCTGGGCGATGGCGATGTAGGCGCCGGCGAGACCGGTCAGCAGGCCGCACAGCAGCACCGCCCGATAGCGCAGCCATGCCACGGAGATGCCCGCCGCCTCCACGGCCAGCGGCATCTCGCCCACGGCGCGCAGGCGGAGCCCGAAGCGGGTACGGGAGACGATCCACCAGGTCAGCGGCACCGAGGCGAGCGCCACGTAGACGAGGATATTGTCGCCGGCCTTGGAGAAGAACAGCGGCATCAGCCGCTGCTCGCCGACGAGGGACGGTGTCTGGCCGCCGCGGGCAAACCAGGCGGCCCCCAGCACGACGGTGAGGCCGGCAGCCAGGATATTGAGGGCAACGCCACTCACCACCTGGTTGCCGCGATGGGTGATGCAGGCAAAGCCATGCAGCAGCGCCAGCACCTCGGCGGCGACGATCGCGGCGCCGACACCCAGCCAGGCCGAGCCGGTCACCGCGGCGGTCGTGGCGGCGAAGAAGGCCGCCATCAGCATCTTGCCCTCGAGGCCGACGTCGATGATGCCGCTTCGCTCCGAGAACAGGCCGGCCATGGCGCAGAGCACCAGCGGCGTCGCCACGCGCAGGGTGGCGGCCAGCATCACGAACACGAGCGAGAGGGCGTCGTCCATCTATCGCACGCGGGCCAGCAGCGCCTGCAGCCAGGGTCGCGGCAGATGAACCAGCGCGCCCGAGAACAGGATGATCAGCCCCTGGATCACCACCACCATCTCGCGGGTGATGGTGGGGAACTCGAAGGAGAGCTCGGTGCCGCCCTGCTGCAGCGCGCCGAACAGCAGCGCCGCCAGGACGATGCCGATCGGATGGTTGCGGCCCATCAGGGCGACGGCGATACCGGCGAAGCCGTATCCCGCCGGGAAGTCGAGCACGATGCGCTGATGCACGCCCAACAGCTCGTTGACGCCGACGAAGCCTGCCAGTGCACCCGACAGGCACATGGCGACCATCGTCATGCGCCGGAGGTCGGTGCCGGCATAGACCGCCGCCTGCGGATTGTGGCCCATGGTGCGCAGCGCATAGCCGCCCGGCGTGTGCCACAGGAACACCCAGACGCCGAGGCAGCACAGCAGCGCCAGCACGATCGAGAGGTTGAGCGCCGACGGGCCGACGGTGAAGCCCAGGCCGCGCAGGAGATCGTGGACAGCCGGCAGCTTGCCCGAGGCGGCGAAGGTGCGGCTTTGCGGCGTCATCGAGCCCGGCGCGATCAGCACGTTCACCATCAGGTAGACCATCAGCGCCGAGGCCACGAAGTTGAACATGATGGTGGTGATGACGATATGGCTGCCGCGCCAGGCCTGCAGCCAGGCCGGCACGGCGGCCCAGGCCGCGCCGAACAGCGCAGAGGCCGCGATGGCGAGCGGGATCAGCGCCCAGACTGGCAGGTAGCGGTCCAGGGCAAGCACGGCGAGGCCGCAGCCCAAGCCGCCGATATAGGCCTGGCCCTCGCCGCCGATGTTGAACAGGCCGCCATGGAAGGCGACGGCCACGGCAAGGCCGGTGAAGATGAAGTTGGTGGCGTAGTAGAGCGTGTAGCCGATCGATTCGGACGATCCTAGCGCACCGACGACCAACAGACGCAACGCATGGAAGGGATCGGCGCCGATGATCCGCACGATGATGCCGACCGTGACGAAGGCGAGCGCGATGTTGATCAGCGGCACCAGCGCGACATCGGCCCAGGCCGGGAGGGGACGGCGCGGACCGCTCATCCCGCGCCCGCTCCGGCCATCATCAGGCCGAGCGTGCGCTCGTCGGCCCGGCGCTGCTCGACCTCGCCCACGATGCGGCCGGCGAACATCACCAGGATGCGGTCGGCCAGCGACAGGATCTCGTCGAGCTCGACGGAGACCACCAGCACGGCGCAGCCGGCGTCGCGGCTCTTCACCAGCTCGCGATGGATGAACTCGATGGCGCCGATGTCGACGCCGCGCGTCGGCTGGCCCACCAGCAGCACCTTGGGCTCATGCGCCATCTCGCGCGCCAGCACGAGCTTCTGCTGGTTGCCGCCGGAGAAACTGTCGGAACGCAGGCCGGGCAGGCGCGGCCGCACGTCGAACAGCTCCATCAGCTGAGCACAATGGGCGCTGACCTCGGGGTTGCTCATGATGTAGTTGCGGCTGAACGGCGGCTCGTGATGGTGCCCCAGGATCGACGTCTCCGAGGCACGGAACGCCGCCACCATGCCCTGCCGCAGGCGATCCTCCGGCACATGGGCAACGCCAAGCTCGCGCATCTCGGCAGGATCGCAGGAATGCGCCCTGTCGACGGTGCGGCCGCAGACGCTGAAGCTGCCACCGGTCGGCGCGCGAATCCCGGCCAGCACCTGCAGCAGCTCGGTCTGGCCGTTGCCGGTGACGCCGGCGATGCCGACGATCTCACCGGCCCGCAGCTCCAGGCCGATATCGTCGAGCAATCGCACGCCGCGCGAATCGACGAGCGAGAGATGCTCGACCTTGAGCCGCACCTCGCCCAGGTGGGCCTCCGCCTTGTCGAGGTCGAGGCGGACCTTGCGGCCCACCATCAACTCGGCCAGCGCCTCGGGGTCGGTGTCCGTCGTCCGCCGCTCGGCCACGATCTCGCCCCGGCGCATGACATAGACTCGGTCGGTCGCCGCCATGATCTCGCGCAGCTTGTGGGTGATCAGCACGATCGTGACGCCGCGCTCCTTCAGCGTCGCCAGGATGCGGAACAGCCGGTCGGTCTCCTGCGGCGTCAGCACGGCCGAGGGTTCGTCGAGGATCAGGATGCGGGCGCCGCGGAACAGCACCTTCAGGATCTCGACCCGCTGCTGCTCCCCCACCGAGAGGTCGGCCACCAGCCTGTCGGGATCGACGTTGAGATCGTAGTCGCGGCCGAGCCGCGCCAGCTCGGCCCGCGCCGCCGCCATGCCCTTGGCCAGCAGCGGCCCGCCCTCGGCGCCCAGCACCAAGTTCTCGAGCACGGTGAAGCTGTCGATCAGCATGAAATGCTGGTGCACCATGCCGATGCCGCGGGCGATGGCGTCGCGCGGCCCTTCGATGCGCACGGTCTTGCCGTCGATGCAGATCTCGCCTGCGTCGGCGTGATAGAGCCCGTAGAGGATGCTCATCAGCGTCGACTTGCCGGCGCCGTTCTCGCCCACGATGCCGGTGATGGTGCCGCTCTCGATCCTGAGCGACACGCCCTTCACGGCGCGCACCGTGCCGAACGACTTGTCGATACCCAGCAGCTCGATCGCCGGCGGAGCTTCCATCGGCGGTGTGGGCATCACTTGCAGGCGTTGTTGCTCATATAGTCGTGGACGACGAGCTTGCCCGAGATGATGTCGGCCTTGGCGGCCTCGACCTTGGCCTTCATGTCGGCGGTGATGAGCTTCTCGTTGTGCTGGTCGAGCGCCCAGTCGACGCCGCCTTCCTTCAGGCCCAGCACCTGCACGCCGGCGCGCCACGAGGCGCCCTGCATCGACTTGAAGCTCTGGTAGGCCGCAAGATCGACGCGCTTCAGCATCGAGGTCAGCATGGTGCCGGGATGCAGATGGTTCTGGTTGGAATCGACGCCGATCGCGTACTTGCCGCGATCCTTGGCCGCCTGCAGCACGCCGATGCCCGTGCTGCCGGCGGCGGCATAGACGACGTCGACATTGCGGTCGAACTGGCCCTTGGCGAGCTCGGCGCCGCGTCCCGGATCGTTCCAGGCCGCCGGCGTCGTGCCGGTCATGTTGGCGATCAGCTCGGCGCCGGGATTGGCGTACTTGATGCCCTGCTCGTAGCCGCACTGGAAGCGGCGAACCAGCGGGATGTCCATGCCGCCCACGAAGCCGATCTTGCCGGTCTTGGAGGCCAGCGCCGCCAGCACGCCGACCAGGAAGGAGCCTTCATGCTCCTTGAAGACGACCGACTGCACGTTGGGCAGCGGCACGACCATGTCGATCAGCGTGAAATGGGTGTTGAGGAATTCCTTGGCGACCTTTTCCAGGGACACCGCCTGGGAGAAGCCGACGGCGACGATCGGGTCCTGGCCGCGCTGGGCGAAGCGCCGCTGCGCCTGCTCGAACTGGGTCTCGTTGCTGGGCTCGAACTCGGCGACGGCGATCGAGGTCTCCTTCTTGAACTTCTCGGCGCCCTGGCTCACGCCTTCGTTGAAGGATTTGTCGAACTTGCCGCCCGTCGAATAGACGACGGCGGGCTTGATGGCCGTCTGGGCGGCGGCGGACGCTCCGAGCGCGCTCACGGCGAGCAACACGGCCAAAGCTCCAGTGCAGCGAATCATTTCGGTCCCCTTTTTGCTCGGTCCCCTGTCATGCGAGGAGTGTGGACCGGCCTGCCGCGCCGGTCTAGGGAGGAACCATGGCCGACTACGATCTCGTGATCCGCAACACCACCATCGCCACCGCTTCAGACGTCGTGAAGGGCGATATCGGCATCGTGAAGGGCCGCGTCGTGGCGCTTGGCGAACGGCTGGACAAGGGCCAGCGAGAGATCGACGCCACAGGCCTGATCGCCGTGCCCGGCGGCATCGACGCCCATGTCCATTTCGACCAGGACACGGCCGACGGCTCGGTCTTCTGCGACGATTTCGAGAGCGGCAGCCGTGCGGCCGCGGCCGGCGGCACCACGACCATCATTCCCTTCGCCTACCAGAACAAGGGCCAGCCCCTGCGCGACGCGGTGAACAAGTACCACGCGCGCGCCGAGGGCAAGTCGCTGATCGACTACGCCTTCCATGTCATCCTCTCCGACGCCAGCGCCAAGATCATGGGGCAGGATTTCACCGCCCTGGTCGGCGACGGCTACACCTCGTTCAAGGTCTACATGACCTACGACGACGTGAAGCTCAGCGACCGCGAGATGCTGGACGCGCTGGCCGCGGCACGGCGCGAGCAGGCGATGCTGATGATCCATGCCGAGAATTCCGACTGCATCGCCTGGCTGACGGAACGGCTGGAATTGAAGGGCATGACCGCCGCCAAGTTCCATGCGACCTCGCGCCCCTTCGTGGTCGAGCGCGAGGCCACGCACCGCGCCATCTCGCTGGCCGAGCTCCTGGACGTGCCGATGCTGCTGGTCCACGTCTCGGCCAAGGAGGCGATGCACGAGATCCAGCGGGCGCAGGCGCGCGGCCTCAGGGTCTATGGCGAGACCTGCCCGCAGTACCTGTTCCTGAGCGAGGAGGATTTCGAGAAGCCGGGCGACGAGGGCAGCAAGTGCGTCTGCTCCCCGCCGCCGCGTGGCACCGACAACCAGGAGCATATCTGGACCGGGCTCGCCGCCAACACCTTCCAGGTCCTGTCGTCCGACCATGCCGCCTTCAAGTACGACGACGTGCGCGGCAAGAAGCTGCCCGGCGCCGACAGGAGCTTCCGCCTGATTCCCAACGGCGTGCCGGGCGTCGAGACGCGCCTGCCGCTGCTCTTCTCCGAGGGCGTCAACAAGGGCCGCATCACGCTGCAGCAGTTCGTGGCGCTGTCCTCGACCAATGCCGCCAAGATCTACGGCCTGCACCCGCGCAAGGGCACCATCGCGGTGGGATCGGATGCCGACATCGTGCTGTGGGATCCGACGCGCAAGGTGAGCCTCACCAACTCGATCCTGCATCATAATTGCGACTACACGCCCTACGAGGGCCGCGAGCTCACCGGCTATCCGGTGATGACGCTGTCGCGCGGCGAGGTCGTGATGGACGAGGGCAGGATGAGCGGCTCGGCCGGGCGCGGCCTGTTCCAGCGCTGCGACCGTCCCGAAGCCGCCCGCCCCCGCGGCAGGCCGCTGATCGATCCGTCGATCTTCAACTGACACGACGATGGCGAGGCTGAGCGGCACCGAGGGCTATGGCGAGACCGCCCACGTTCTCGTCGAGCAGTATGAGAAGCTCACCTTCGATGAGGTCCATGGCGACCTCCTGCACCTCTTCCCTGCCACGCCCGCCCGTGTCCTCGACATCGGTGCCGGCACGGGCCGCGATGCCGCCGCCCTTGCAGCACTTGGATATAGCGTCGTAGCCGTCGAGCCGACGGCCGAGATGCGGGCGCTCGGCCAGCGCCTGCACGCTTCCGCCGCCATCGACTGGATCGACGACGGCCTGCCCGATCTCGCCCATGTGCGCGCGAGCGGCAAGACCTTCGACCTCGTGCTGCTCACCGCCGTGTGGATGCACCTCGATGCCGAGCAAAGGGAACGCGCCATGCCGGCGGTGGCGAGCCTGATGCGACCCGACGGCGTGATGAAGCTCTCGCTGCGCCACGGTCCCATTCCGGCGGGCCGACGCATGTTCGATGTCTCGGCGGACGAGACCTCTGCCCTGGCCAACCGCCACGGCCTGACAGAGGTCCATCGCAACGCACGCAAATCGCTCTCCCACGCCGCTGACGTGCAGTGGGACGTGCTGGTGTTCCGTTACTGCGGCAGTCCTTCGACGGCATAGACGCGGAACTTCGCGTATTTGTCGCCGACCGCCTTGGCCTCCTTGTAAGCGGCCGAGCCGAACGCAGCCTCGGCCTTTTCCATGCTCTCGAAGACCATCACGGCGATCAGCTTGGGCGGCTCGCCGTAGAAGCTGACGCTCTTGCCACCGCGCACGACGTACTTGCCGCCGCCGTCGACGACCGCCTTCGAAGCGCCCGGCACATAGCCTTTGAAGTAGGGCTCGGGCTCCCGCACGTCGATCTCGCCCACGACGTAGACTGGCGGCTTCGCCTGGGCATGGAGGGTCTGGACGGCCGCTGCGCCGAGCACGATGCCTGCGACGACGGATAGGGCAACTGTGAAGCGCGTCTTCATGAACTTCTCCCTGAATCGAAACGGCCGATCAGATAGGGCGCAACGGAAAGGCTGGGCGAACGGCCCGCGACCATCTCGGCCGTCAGCCGCCCCAGCACCGGCGCCAGCGTGTAGCCGTTGGAACTGACGCAGTTGTAGAAGCCCGGCAGGCCGGGCACCTCGCCCAGGATCGGCGCGCGGTCGATGTTGACGTTCATGCCGGCCCAGATGCGGATGGCATGGAGGTCGGCGATCGCCGGGATGGCCCGCGAGGCGATCCAGACGTTGCCTTCGACGCTGGAACGCAGCGCGCGCGACAGTCGCTGCTGCTCGTCGAGGCCCGCAGTCCAGCCGCCGCCGATCATGAAGGCGCCCGAGCTCATCTGCTTCAGCGTGAGATGCCGGCCGGCATAGGCCACCAGACGTGACAGCGTGGGCGCCGTCGGCTCGGTCACGACCATCTGCAACGGCGCAGCCCGTACCGGGATCGAGACTCCCACCATGGCGGCGATCTCGGCGGCCCAGGGGCCAGCCGCATTGACGATGCGCCCGCAGCGAATCTCGCCGCGGCTGGTGGTGACGCGATAGCCAGCGCCGTGATCCTGGCCGTCGCGCTCGATGGCCAGCACGCTGCTGCCACGCCGGAAGCGCGCGCCCAGCGCCTTGGCGCGCGCCACGACGGCGTAGGTGCCCTTCAACGGATTGATCTTGCCCTCGCCCGGGCACCATTCGGCGGCGATGATATGCTCGCCGATGCAGGGTTCGAGCGCGCGCAGCTCGTTGGCGCCGATCAGCTCGGCCTCGATGCCGCGGCTCCTCTCCAGCGCGATCTTGCCTTTCAGGAATTCGATGTCGCGCTCGGTCTCGGCCAGCATCAGGCCGCCGCAGACCTTCACCTCCAGCTCCTCGCCGGTATCGCGCTGGATTTCCTGCCACAGCGCGACGGAGGCCGGGCCCAGCGGCAGCGTATCGGCGGCGCGGTTGCCGGCGGGCATGGCACCGATTGCATAGTCGAAGGCGAGAAGCTGCACGTGCAGCGAGCCCGCATTGGCGCCCGAGGCCTGGAGATTGACCTCGTCACGCTCCACCACCATCGCCTCGATGCCCTCGCGCGCCAGCCAGTAGGCGACACACGAGCCCGCGACGCCGCCGCCGATCACCAGCGTGTCGACCGTCTCCACCGGCAGCGGCTCGGTGTCGCGCGGCCGCGCCATGTCGGGCGGCACGAAATCCGTATGGCCGGTCCATTCCGGCCGCTCGACCCGGAGCGCATGGATCGGCACGGGCTTGGCCGGAGGACGCGGTGCGAACAGGCCGAACTCGTTCACGTCGTTCGTCGTCATGCGGGCGACGACCGACGCGCAGTAGCGGCCCTGGCAGCGCCCCATGCCGACGCGACAGGCGCGCTTCAGCGAGGCCGGCGAATCGTGACCGGCGGCGATGTGGCCGCGCAACTCGCCCGCCGTCACCTCCTCGCAGCGGCAGACGATGGCCGCATCGTCGAGCTTGGCGGGATCGAAGGGCGGTGCCTTGAACAGGCGCCACAGGGCGGATTGGAATCGCGCCGCCCGCTTCGAGGTCGCGCGCGCGTCGCGCGGATCCGGCGCCTTCAGGCCAAGGTCACGCGCGATCGCGGCCGCAGCCACTTCGCCTTGCGCGAGGGCCGAGTGGGCGCCACCGAAGCGCGCGCCGTCGCCGATGGCGAAGACCTCGGAAAGACTCGTGCGACCGTCATCGTTGGTCAGCGTTTCCATCGAACCGATGCCGCGCGCCACGAAGCGGTGCGAGCAGCCCAGCGACCGTGCCAGCTCCGACGAGGAGGAGAAGCCGTAGCCCAGCGCCACGATGTCCGCCTCGATGGAAAGGTCCCCCGCCTCGACGCAGCGCACGCGGTCGTCACCGACCAGGCGCGTCACCTTGCGATTCCAGCGCAGCACCTTGCGCAGACGTGCCGCCATGCCCACGCCCTCGACCAGAAGGCCCGAAGCGGCGGCCAGCAGGTCGCGCCAATTGGCGAGGCCCGGCCGCTTCGCCACCTCCAGCACGGCCACGACATTGGCGCCGCCCTCGATCAGCTCCACGGCCGTTTGCAGGCAGAGAGGGCCGTTGCCGGCAATGACGATGCGCTGCCCCGGCGCCACGCGGTAGGACCGCGCCAGCGTCTGCAGGCCGCCCACGGTCATCACGCCGGGCAGGGTCCAACCGGGCACGGGCAACGATTGTTCATAAGCGCCGGTCGCCAGCACCAGCCGCCTGGGCCGGAACAGGACGGAGCGCCCCGAAACGAGCGCCGCGACCTCGGTCGGCGAGAAGGCCGCCCACACGGTGGTCTCGCTGAAAATCTTCACGCCGGCGAGCTGGGCCGATTCCCGCAGTACGGCGCCGTCGCGGAACTGGCGGTCGAGCCTGGCGACCTCGGCACTCTGCGAGGCCGCCAGGGGCTTGAAATACTGCCCGCCGGCGTGGAGGCGTTCGTCGGCCACGATCACATCGGCGCCGGCAAGGGCAAGGGCGCGCGCCGCCGCCAGGCCGGCGGGACCGGCGCCGACGACCAGCACATCGCAGGCGATTTCTTCCGCAGGCGAGACCGGCTCGAGCTCGCGCGGTGTCGCCACGGGTGCCGAGCGCACCTCCATGCCGGCCACGACCTTGGTCAGGCAGGCCCGCTGGTTGGGCCTTCCATCCACGGTCACCAGGCAGTCGAAGCACACACCCATGCCGCAAAATGGTCCGCGCGGCGCACCGGAGCGGGCTTGGCGCACGGCGACGATGTCGGAGGCCGCGAGCGCCGCGGCAATCGTCTCGCCAGGCAGCGCCTCGATCTCCTTGCCGTCGAAGCTGATAGGGACGGGCGCGCCCGTGGGCCGCATGTCGGGGTGTTTCAGGCGCATGGGTTCGGTCTACAATGTCCGTGGAGGCCCAGTATGAAGAAGTTTCGCGGCACCTACACCGTCCTGATCACGCCCTTCACCGCCGACGGCAAGCACGTCGACGTGCCGGCGCTGAAGCGCCTGGTCGATTTCCAGATCGAGGAAGGCATCCACGGCCTGATCCCGCTGGGCAGCACCGGCGAGTTCCTGAGCGTGACGCCCGACGAACGGCGCCAGATCGTCGAAACAGTCGTGAAGCAGGCCGCCGGCCGCGTGCCCGTCCTGATCGGCACGGGCGCGGAATGGACCGACGAGGTGGTGCGCACCAGCCGCGAGGCCGAATCGATGGGCGCCGACGGGGTGATGATCATCCCGCCCTTCTACAGCGTGCCGACCGACGACGAGCTTTTCGTGCACTACAAGAAGGCCGCCGAGGCGATCTCGATCCCGGTCATGGTGTACAACAACCCGGCCACGGCCAATGTCGACATGCAGCCGGAGCTGATCGCGCGCATCGCCGAGATTCCCAACTGCCTCTATGTGAAGGAGTCGACGCTCGATCCCACCCGCGTGCGCGACATCATCCGGTTGGCCGGCGACAAGATCACGGTGTTCGCAGGCGTGCTGGGCTACGAATCCTTCTGGCTGGGCGCCGAGGGCTGGGTCGCGGTCTGCTCCAACGTCATCCCGCGCTGGTCGGCCGAGATGTTCGAGCTCGTGGCCGACAAGCGCGACATGGATGCGGGCCTCGCTCTCTACATGAAGATGACTCCGCTGCTCTTTTGGGTCGGCGGCCCGCGCTACGTCTCGGGCACCAAGGCCGCCTTCGAGATGATGGGCATGCCCATGGGCCCGCCCCGCGCGCCACGCCTGCCGCTGCCGGAAGCCCAGCGCCCCGCCCTGCGCGAGGTGCTGCGCCAGATGGGCGTGCTGGCCGAGGAGAAGCGCCGGGCGGCCGGCTCCCGTTAAATAAATGAAGAAAAACCGGGCGCCGCCATCGCACGGATCCATTCACCTACTATAAGCGTCCGAGATCAGGCGACCTATTCTGGTCGTTACTGTGGCGACTGTTTCAGCGGTCTCACCGATCGTCGCGCGCGAGCTGCTTGTCAGCAGTCGGGCCATAGGCCTTGCCGTAATAGGCCTCGATGCGGCGCTGCACGAAATCCCAGCAGGTGGTCATGGCCAGGTAGAGGATGGCCACCACGATGAAGACTTCCAGCACCTGGAACTTCTGCTGCATCAGGATCTGGCCGCGCCGCAGCACCTCCTCCATGGAGATGACCGAGGCGATCGAGGTGGTCTTGAGCAATCCGTTCACCGAATTGCCGAGCGGCGGGATGATGACGCGCAGCGCCTGCGGCAGGATCACCATCCGGAAGATCGCGAAAGGCCTGAGCCCGAGCGCCCGCGCCGCTTCGGTCTGGCCCTTGGCGACGGACAGGATGCCGCCGCGCAGGATCTCCGAGAGATAGGCCGCCTCGTTCAGCGCCAGCCCGATCACCGCCGATTCGATCACCGAGAAGCGCACCAGCCCGAGCTGCGGCAGGCCGGTGTAGATGATGATGAGCTGCACCAGCAGCGGCGTGCCGCGGAAGATCCAGACATAGGTCTCGGCGATGCGCGACAGCCACTTGCGCTTGTTGAGGCGCATGACCGCGAGGCCAAGACCGATGATCGCGCCGAGGAAAAGCGTGCTGATCGTCAGCCCGATCGTCCACAGCGCGCCTTCGAGAAGGTAGAGGTTGGTGAAGTAACCCCAGAAGCCTTCCCAGTTCCAGACCGACATGCGAGGCCCTCAGCGCCGGGGGCGCGCGACTCCAGTCGCGCGGTCATTCTAGCACCCGCAAAGACGCGCCACTGGAGTGGCGCGCCCCCAGCTAGGAGCTAGGCCGGGCCCGGGCCGCTGATCGCGAAGGTCGGGCCTTCCATCTTCAGCACGCCGTACTTGTCTAGAAGCTTGTCGTAGAAGCCGTCCTTCCTGGTGCTGTTCAGCGCATCGACCACGGCCAGTGCCAGCGTCTTGTTGGCGAAGGCGAAGCAGGCGGTCTGCGGGAACACGCCGCTGATGGCACGGGTGAAGTCGCCGCGGCTCTGATGGTACATCGCCGTGGCGTCGATCGAGGTGGCGGCGTCGGCCTGGCCGGCGCGCAAGGCCTGGAAGGACTCGGCGAAATTGTTGAAGGTGAGCACGGTGGCGGGCTTCAGGCCCTTGTCGAGGATGATCTTGGCCACCTCGCGGGTGCGCCGCTCCTCGATGCCGCCCAGCTCGACCGAGATCTTCCTGCCGGCGAGATCGTCGATCGACTTGATGCCCAGCGGATTGCCCTTGGCGGCGAGGAAGCTGATGGCCGCCTGCTCGTAGGGCACCATGTACATCAGCTTCGACCGCTCCTCGGTGAAGAAGATGCCGGTGTTGATCATGTCCCAGCGCTTGGCCGCGAGGCCCGGCACCATGGTGGCGAACTCGGTGCGGATATATTCCGGCGTCAGGCCCATGCGCTTGCACAGCTCGTTGGCGAGCTCGACGCGCATACCTTGCAGCTGGCCCTTGTCGTCGACGAACTGCAGCGGCGGCAGGGTGGGATTGATCGACATCACCAGCGTGCCGGGCTTGATGATGGTGGGCGGCGCCAGCTTGGCCTGCGCGCGCAGCGCCGTCGGTGCGACGGCCAGGGCAGCGCCGGCTGCGAGAAGAGTGCGGCGATTGAACTTGCTCATGATGGTCCCCTTATGTCCCCCAAGACGAATGCAATTTTGAAGCCGAACCGGGGCCGGCGCTAGGCAATACCGCACCAGCCGTCGATGATAGCGGCGGCAACTCTCACCGCCCGCCGATAGTCCTCGACGTCGACCCATTCGTCGGTGAGGCCGTTCTGCGTGAGGTCCCCACCCAGCGGCCCCAGCCCGACGGTCGGGATGCCGGCCTGAACGATGGGATTGCGGATGTCGCTCGCGGTATGGAGCGGATTGACGTGAGGCTGCTGGCCGGTCACCCGCACGACAGCTTCAGCGACGATGCGATAGAGCGGCGAGTCGAGCGGCACCTCGGCACCGGAAACGCCCGCCACCCAGTCGATCCTCGCGTTTCCGACAGCCTGCCCGACCGCCTGTTCAACGGCCGCCTGCACCGCCTTCATGTCCTCGGACGGCAGAAGCGAGAACGATCCCTCGATCGTGCCCTCGGACGCGATCCTGGTGTGAACACCGGGAGCGCCGACGCTCATGTGCGAGATCAGCAGGTTGGAGGCATGATCGAGCAGCGGATGGCGGAGCGTCGAAGCACGATGTTCCTCGAAGGCGCGCAGCCGGTGATGGATCGCCGCGATCGTGTCGGCGGGATTCTCCGCCTGGCGGGTGAAGGCGAGATGGCTGATCTCGTTCGTGTCGGGTGGCCGGCCCTGCACGGTGATGCGGAAGTCGAGCTGGCCCAGGCAGAAGGCCTTGATCTCGCGCATACCGACGCCCGATTCGGCGGGATGGAGATAGACGGCGGCGTCGGCCTTTAGTCCACCATGCAGCAGCGCCGAGACGCCGCGTGCGTGGCGCTTGCTGGGCGTGCTGGCCAGGATCACGTCGCCCGCCGGCGCGCCGCCGCTCGCCAGCGCCTGGCGCAGGCCCTCGATCATGATGGCCACACCCGAGAGATCGTCGGCCACGCCCCAGCCGTAGATGCGGCCCTCGTGGATCGCACCGGCCATCGGATTGTGCCGCCATCGCATCTTGCCGAGCTGAGGCTCGCCGTCGGGATGGGCGAAGAAGATCACGCTGCGACCTTTGCCGCGTCCCTTGAAGGTCGCCACCACGCTCTCGCGTTCGCCTGCATCGATCGCTCGGGCGCTGGCGAACTCGCCCACCATCGGCACGTCGCCGGGCCGGTAGCGCACGGTTTCGACAGTGCAGCCGAGCGCCTGCGCCGCCTCGGCGAAGAGCCGCTGCACCGCCCCCTCACCCCCGCTCTGGGACTGGATGAGCGCCTGAAGAAACGCGATCGAATCCGTCATATCGCCACCCGCGCGGTTCGCCGCCGCAAAAGACGCATCAGGCTGAAGGTCGTGTAGTCGACTGGATCGCCGTCCGGCGCCACGTCGCGCCCACCCAGCCGCAGCAGGGCATTGCCGGGTGCGGCATGTATGTCGAGCTCGTGCGCCGTCTCGGAGATCGCGGGATCGGCCACCAGCTCGGCTTCGGTGCCATCGAGACCGAGGCCCGCCAAGGCCACGCCGACCGAGGTGTTGAGGTTGTTGGGCAGATGGCACGCCACCTCACGCACGCTGCCTCGAAAGAACACCGTGCGCTGCGAGATAGAATCGAGATCGGCGAGGCTTGCCGCCGGCGTCAGCCTCCACATCGCTGGCGACTTCAGCTGCCGATAGACGACGCGCCCCAGCCCTTCCTCGCGTGCCGTCGCCAGAAGGTCGAGCGTGCCGATGGCACCCGGCGCGATCTCGATTCGCCCTGGACCAGCTTCGGCCGCCGCCATCAATCGCTGCTCGACAGCAGGGTCGGCGAGCGCCGTCAGCGACAATGGAATGAGATCGATGCCCGCTGCCAGCAGCGCCGGGCCATATTCCGCCAGGGCCTGCGCCGAGGCACATTCGACGACGACCATTGGCTTGCGGGCGATGAATTCGGCGAGAGTCGTCGACCGCGTCATCACCGCGACCACGCCGGGAAGGCGCATCATCAACCGCTTGCCGATACGCCCGTTGCCGATCACGCCATAGGAAATCACGTCGGCGTGACGTATCCGTAGCGCAGGTTCGACGGCGCACCGCCCTGCCGCAGATAGTCGTCCTTCAGGACGGCGAAGCGGTCGTCCTTCCAGGCCGCCTTTTTGACATCGTAGCGGTACATCCTGGCCGAGTTCTCGCCGAAGATGGCGCGCTTGACCGGGCCGTCTGCCGGACCGAGCTCGGCGAAGCCGAACTTCCGACGCATCTCCTCGGGAATCTCGAGCCGGCGCAGCGCCTCGATCTGCCACTGCGGCGCACCGGTCCACACCGCGTCGGTGCCCCACACGACGTGGTCGACGCCCATGCCCTTCACCAGCATGCCCATGAGGGCGGCGCAGAGCCGCGGCTCGGTCACCGTCGTCTGGGCGAAGATCTGGCCGAGATCGGCGTAGACGTTGCTCACGCCATACTTGGCCGGGATGTCCGCGAGGTCGCTGGTCCATTCCACGCGGCCGGTCTTCTCGAACTGGGCATAACCGTCGGTCGCCGCCCCGGGCGCGCCGGTCCAGCGGAAGGCCGAGTGATAGATCACGAAGCGGATGTTGGGCCAGTCCTTGGCCGCCTTGCCGACATCGTCGACGCCGGCATAGGGCACGAGGTGCGGCCAACGCTTCGCGGTCGAGGGCGGGTAGAGGCCCTTGTGGATGCAGACGATGTCGTGGCCGGCCTTCACGATTTTCTCGTAGAAGGGATACATCAGTTTCTCGTCGTCCATGCGCCAGGGATGACGGGCGAGATCCTTGTTTGTGTTGTCGCCGACGGTGTAGCCCTTCCACGAATCGGGCTTCAGCGTCGCGATGGCGCGGTCGACCTCGTCCATCCAGCCGGGATAGCCCGGCGCGAAGATGGCGTGCGACAGGCAGCGTCGCGAGCCCGCGGCATTGTTCACCTTGGTGCGGGCATCGAGCTTCATGTCGTTGGTCAGGAACCAGTCGCGCGGCTCCTCCGACGGCGAGCCGCTGATCAACGCGACCTTGGTGTCCGAGTCGAGATAGATCTCCTTGAACCAGTTCGGATATTTGAGGTCCGCGATGGTCTGCGGCTTGTCGACGAGCCCGGGGTTCCAGCCCGCCTTCCCGACGGCTTCGCGTCCGCGCACGAAACCTTCGAGCCGCGTGTCGTCGCGCAGGAAGTGCGTATGCACATCCATGATGAACTGGTCCTTCAGCCCGTCGGCGCGCGCCTGGGCGAGGTCGATGCTCCTGGCCTCGGCCGGCGAGGCGCCGAAGACCGGGCCGTAGATCTCGTTCATGGCGACGAAGGCCGCCGTCATGCCCGCCGCGGTCTGGAAGAAGCCGCGGCGAGACAGGCCGTTCCTCGGTCCGTAATCGTCGGCCAATGCGTTCATCCGCGCCTCGACCTTCTTCTGGCGCTCGGTCTGCGGGATCGGCACGAACTCGTCGCTCGACACGACCTGCGTCGGCACCGGCGTCGGGCTGCTGCCTTGCCAGGCCGGGACCAGTCTTGCGCGTTCGTCGTCGCTCAACATGTCCATGGCCAATCTCCTCTGCTCACCGGAAACGCGGCATCACCTTGGTCCAGAAAGCCTCGATGGATTTCATCAAGACGGGGTGTGGAACCAGGCTGTTGTAAGTGTAGCAGAACACCCAATCGACGGGCTGGCGTTTCTGCTGCGTCTCCATCGCCCGGAGCACGGTGTCGACCGTGCCGACAAAGGCATAGCCCTGGGCGATCACCTCCTCGGAGGTCGGGAACTTGCCGGTCGCGGGATCCTGCATGCCACGGCGGAAGCCGAAGGGCTCGAACCAGGCTCGGCCGGAAAACTGGCCGGAGTCCCGCCACAGCGCCATCGCCTCCTCGTCTGAATCGGCGATGATGACGTCGCGCAGCACGCCGACGCCCGCGCCCTTTGGCTTGCCCGACACCTCCGAGTAGACGCTGTAGAGCTTGTCCTCGTAGAAGGGATTCATCGGCGGCAGGATCGGCGTGATGCCTTCCTGGGCGCAGAAGCGCACGGTGTTCTCGGAGCTGGCGAAGGGCTGGAAGAGCGGCGGATGCGGCTTCTGCAGCGGCTTGGGCACCACGCCGACCGATTTCAGGATCCCGTTCTCGACGCCCTTGCCATACTTCTCCGTGGTGTCGAGCGTCCACGGCGTCGGGCCGGCGGGAATCTTCCAGAACCTGCCGTCGTAGGTCAGCATCTCCTCGGTCCAGCATTTCTTGACGATGCGGAAATTCTCCTCGAAGGCGAGGCGATTGGCATTGTCGATCTCGTCGTGCTGGTTGGGCAGCGCGCCGTGGATGCCGTGTGTCTGCTGCGCCATGATGTCGACCCAGCGGCGCTGGTAGCCGCGGGCGAAGCCCGCATTGGCGCGGCCGCCCGTCATGTGGTCGAGCATGGCGATGTCCTCGGCCACGCGGATCGGGTTAGAGGCCGGCAGCACGATGCCGAGCTGGCCCACGCGGATGCGCTTGGTCTGCATCGCGAAGTAGAGGTCGAGCAGCACCGGATTGTTCGAGAGCTCGAAGCCCTCGATGTGGAAGTGATGCTCGGTGAAGCTCACCGAATCGTAGCCGAGCTCGTCGCCCAGCTTGATCTGCTCCGTGAGGTCGCGGAGCATGCGTTGATAGAAATGCGGGTTCATCCCCGCCATGCCGGCCTCGATCTCGGCGCGGCTGCCGATGCTGGGCAGGTAGAACAGCGATGCTTTCATTGGTTTCCTCCGGTTAGGCGGAGGGTGGCACGGTCCCGGGCTTGGGGTCGATGGGGAGGAGCTTGGAAAGGCCCAGCAGGTTTTCGTAGAGCGACGCGGCTTGCAACAAGGCAGCCTCGCCGCGCGGCTTGCCGACCAGTTGCAGGCCGACGGGGCGGCCGTGCTGGTCGAAGCCGCAGGGGACGGCGATCGCCGGGCTGCCGCTCACGGTGATGGCCGAGTTCAGCGTCGAGCCCGCCATGTAGTTCTCCAGCTTCTTGCCGGCGATGGTGGCGGGCGCGCGCAAGTTCACGTCGAAGGCGGCGGTGGGTGCGCCCGGTGTGACGAAGAGATCGTACTTCTGGAAGAACTCGAACATGCGCCGGTAGAGCGCCGCGCGTTCGCGCTCGGCCCAGGCGAGCTGGCTCGTGGTCTGCTTCAGCCCGAGCTCGGTGTTCCAGATGATGTCCGGCTTGATCTTGTCGCGATGCTCCTGGAGCTGCAGCTCGCGGTCGACCACGAACTGCTGGCTGCGCAGCGCCATGAAGACCTCGTCGACCGGGCCGAAATCGGGCGACACCTCCTCGACGATGCAGCCCAGCTCCTCGAAGCGCCGCATCATCTTTGTGCAGATGTCGCGGATTTCACCGTCAAGCTCGAACCTGCCGCCAAAATCGACGCTGAAGGCGACGCGCTTGGGCAGGACGGGATTGGCCACGGCGGCGCTGAACGACACGGCCGGCGCGTCGAAGGTCATGGCGTCGTGCGGACAGAAGCCGGCCATCGCGTCGAGGAACAGCGCCAGGTCGGGGACGTTGCGCGCCATCGGCCCCTGCACAGACTGCGGCGAATAGAGGTTGTTCGAGGTGCCGCGCGTCACGCGGCCGGCCGAGGGGCGGATGCCGACCGTCGAGCAATAGGTGCCGGGACGGCGCAGCGAGCCGCCATGGTCGGAGCCGTGCGCCAGCCAGACCTCGCCGGTCGCCACCGAGACCGAGCCGCCGCCCGTCGAGCCGCCGCAGGTGAGCGAGGTGTTCCAGGGATTGCGCGTGCGGCCGAACACCTCGTTGAAGGTCGAGCCGCCGGCGCCGAATTCCGGCGTGTTCGACTTGCCGATGACGATGCCGCCCTTGCGCTCGATGCGCTCGACGAGCGGATTCGATTTCGCCGGCACATGGTTGGCGAAGATCGGCGAGCCGTAGGTGGTGCGCACGCCCGCGACGTCGGTGAGGTCCTTGATCGAGACGGGCAGGCCGCCCAGCCAGCCCGCTTCACCTTCGGCCTCACGGCCCTGGCCCGCCATCAGTCGCTTGGCATGATCACGTGCGCGATCGAGGCAGAGCGTGGGCAGCGCGTTCACCGCGGGCTCGACCTCGGCGATGCGCTTCTCGGCCGCGTCGATCAGCTCGAGCGGCGAGACCTCGCGCTTCTTGAGCCGCGCCACCGCCTCGACCGCGGTCATCTTCCAAAGCTCTCCGCTCATACACTCCTCCAAGCCTCACAAATGGCCGGGAACGCTACGCCTTTCCGAGCTGAACGTCGCGATCCACGGTGATCCACACGGCGCGACCCACAGCCAGCACGTCGCCGGTCTCGCCGAACAGCGCCGTCTCGGCCGTGCGCCGACGTCCCTCGCGACCGGTTTCCCAGGCGGTGACGACACAGCGCTCGCCAGGCTTTGGACGCGCATCGATCCGCACCGAAAGCCGGCCGAGCAGGATCACGGCCCCATCGCCCTCGCCTGTCCGCGGATCGTACGCGACGGTGTAGCCGCTGGGGCAATCGAGCGCCGACCATACGAACTCGGGCGCAACCAGCCCATCGCTGCCGGCCAGGCCGGGAAACGGCGTCCAGGGCACAGCAAACACGGTGGTGCCGTCGCCAGCAGTGCGGGCGAGAGGTCCGGCAAACAGGCGCAGGCCATCGCCGGCGGCACGGTCGGGGCCGCATACGAAGCACATCGGCAGCAGGTGCTGATGCGGCTTGATCGGCGTGCGCTGCTCCGCCGCCACCGCTTCATCGAAGCTCGCCCGTTCGAGCCGGCCGAGCGCGATCGGCACCGGGCGGCCGGTGGCGACGACAGCGGCCGCTTGGCGCAGCTCCCATCTGCCGGGTTCGGGTTCGACGACATCGAGCGCCGTCTCGAGCGGCGGCGGCGCCCGCAAGGTCACCTCCGCCCCGCCCTGGATGTGGCGCGCGAGCAGACCGCAGACATAGCCGCCATTGCCGGAGTTGGGCGGTCCGCGAAAGCGCCGCGGGATGGTCATCGTCTGCATCCAGGCTCCGCCGTCTCACGAGTCTCACGGAGTCTCAGGGGGTGTGAGACACCTCCGATGCCGATGGCATAAGGCTCTAAGGCCATTTTGTCTCACGTCTCACGACTCACACCCTTCGGAAGAAATTCCACGGGTTGTCCGTGCGGCGTCGTACGATAGGCCTCGGCCCAGTCGCGGGTCCGGGCGTCGAGCGCCGCTCTGTCGGTCAAGGATTTGCCGAGGCTCAGCCGTTCCAGCGCCGTCAGCCAATGCTCGTAATAGCGCGAGCCATCGTCGGGCCCGGCATCGCGCAATACGCTCGATAGCGTTTCGACCCATTCGCTCCAGGTGAAGCGTCCCGCCTCGCAGAGCTGCAAGGTGAGGGCGAAGGCTTGCGCCTGCCACGGCTCGGCGAAGACCGGGCCGTCGGCGTCGCGGGGCAAGCTCGGCAGCGCGGCGAGCCGCTCAGGCTGGCTCAAGGTAATCTTCCCACAGGTCGAGATAGACCGCGTCGGCCGGGTTGGCGGCCTCGCCCCACAGCTCGCGCGCGGCGAAGCGCACGGTGTAGAGGTACTGTGGGCTCTCGCCTTCGAAGCGGGCGTTGGAATCGGGGAAGACATGCGCGCCGTGATGGCATTCGATGGTTCCCCGCCGGCCGCGGACATAGCGCGGCAGCCGCGTGTGGCCGGTGGGATTGATGTCCCTCGCGCGCACCGCAGCACCTGCTTCGAAGCGCGGCGCGGCCGAGGTCACGCGCAGCGTGGGGCCACCGGCGGCGATGGCCGGGAGCACCTTTTCCGGCGTGAGCGGCGGCGTCGCCACGGGCACGGCCGGATCGCGCCGGCCGCTTGCCAGCTCCTGCGGCGTGACCAGGCCCGCGCCCAGCATCAGCTTGATGCAGGAGGCCAACCACTTCTCATAGTAGCTCATGCGCAGATAGTCGGCCGGCGGCAGCGTCTCGATGCTGTAGCGACCGGCATCGATGTTCCAGCGCCGCCAGGCGCCGACGGCGCGGCGCAGCGCCAGCACCCGCGCCTCCCACGGCGCATGGAAGACCGGCTCGTCGGCCTCGGGCTCAACCGGGCCGAAACCGTGCATGCCGCCCATGTCGTGGACGCCGTTCATGGCGTGAGGCCCGGCACTTTCGCGACGCCGACCATGGCATCGCGCGACACCAGCGCGGCCAATGCCTCGGCGTCCAGTCCGTCGGTGCCGGCCGGTCGTTCGGGTAGGACGAGGTAGCGGATCTCGGCCGTCGAATCCCAGACGCGCACGGCCACCTCGTCCGGCACGGCGAGGCCAAACTCGGCCAGCACGCCGCGCGGATCGATGACGGCACGCGATCGATAGGCCGAGGATTTGTACCAGACCGGCGGCAGGCCCAGCACCGGCCACGGGTAGCAGGAGCACAGGGTGCAGACGACGAGGTTGTGAACGGCCGGCGTGTTCTCGACCACGACCATGTGCTCGCCCTGGGCGCCGGAGTAGCCGAACTCGGCGATGGCCGAGGTCGCGTCCTTCATCAGGCGCGCCTTGTAGTCGGGATCGGTCCAGGCGCGCGCCACGACGCGGGCGCCGTTGCGCGGGCCGATGCGGTTCTCGTAGGCGTCGATCATCACGTCGAGCGCCGCCGGATCGACCAGCCCCTTCTCGACCAGCAGCGATTCGAGTGCCTTCACCCGTAGCGCCATGTCCGAGGGGACATCCTGGCCTTCGTGTGAATGGCCGTGATCATGCCCATGGTCATGATCGTGATCGTGGTCCTTGCTCATCCCCCGATCATAGCAATGCGCGGGCGGGCACGCGACGGGCCTGCACGAAGTACAGCAGGCCGAGCAGCATCAGGTTCAGGAGATTGAAGGTCAGCGCCGCCTGGAACGCCATGCGGTAGGAGAGCGTGGCGTCGAAGATCGCACCGCCCACCCAGCCACCCAGCGCCATGCCCGCCATGGCGAACAGCATGACCACGCCCAGCCGCCAGCCGGAGATGGCAGGTCCATAGAGATGGCGCAGGATCAGGGCATAGCCCTGCACGATGGCGATGTAGGGAATGCCGTGGATCACCGAGAGCGTGTAGAGGCCCGACAGGCTCTGCACGAACACGAAGCCCAGCAGCGAGACGATCTGGATGATCGCGCAGAGCAGGCTCACCTTGAGCGGCCCGATGTGATCCGACAGCCGGCCCATGGCGAAGGTCGCGGCCACGGCCGTGAGCAGGATCAGCGACACCGCCTCAGAGCCGCGGGCGGCGGCAAAGCCCAGGTCGCCACAGAAGGCCACCATGTGCACGAAGGGAACGGCCATGGCGAGGCAGCAGCAAAAGGCCGCGGCCGAGAGCAGCGCCATGAGCGCCATCGATGGCATCGGCAGGATCGAGAGATCCTCCTTGGGCCGCGGCCCGGCGTGGCGCACGACAGGCGACGGCTTCACGTAGAAGGCGCAGAGGAAGATCAGCGTGCCGGCCACGACGCCGTGGATCACCAGCGTCTCGCGCCAGCCGACCTCGGGCAGCAGCCAGCGATAGATCTGCGGCCAGGTGAAGCCCGAGAGCGCCGGCCCCACCGAGATCAGCGACACGGCAGTGCTGCGGCGCTTGTCGAACCAGCCCTGGATGTTGTTCATCGCCGGCGTGAAGGTGGCGGAGTTGCCAAGCAGGCCGAGCGGGATGGCGTAGCCGGCATAAAGCGCCAGCTCGCCGCCGCTGGAGGCAAGCCAGCCGCCGGCCAGGATAGACACGCCGGCGATCAGCAGCGGCACGCGCGGGTGGGTGCGATCGGCCAGCCAGCCCATCATCACGCCGCCCACGCCCATGAAGACGAAGCCCAGCATATAGGCGAGCGACGGCACGGCACGCCGGTCGCCGAACTCGGCCGCGATCTCCTTCAATCCCACCACCGGCAGATAGATCGCGCCACCGCCCAGCAGGATGCAGAAGGTCGAGACGAACGCCAGCCGCCAGGCGTAGGGACTGTCGACGCCCTCGGGATTCGAGACCGTGGTCATTCGCGCGCCAACGCCGCGGCCGCCGCAGCCGAGGCGTCGAGCACCTGGTCGTCGTCCATCACGACGGTGACCTTGCGCAGCCGGCCGGTGAAGGTGAAGGGCGCCTCGTAATGCGAGACAGGGCTGCTGCGGTCGCGGCCGATGTCGAGGCCCGACCAGGAGATGAAGCTCACGAAGCCGAGCTGGGTCTCGAAGCCGCCGGCCGGCTCGCCGTCGATCAGCAGCGTGGCGACGTTGGTGCCCTTGTTGCGCCGCATGCGCAGGCCGAGGCGCCGGTCGCCCGCGGGCACGGGGCGGTCGGACACGGCGATGTGGTGGGCGCCGCCGACATTCATGTCGTAGGTCAGGCGATTGTCCTTGATGTAGAGCGCGTAGCCGCAGGTCATGTCGCCATGGGCGATCAGCACGCCTTCGGTGGTGGCGCCGTCGATATGGGCGTCGGCTTCGATCGTGTAGGTGCGGCTCCTGACGTCGGGCGCGACGTCGGTCGGCACATGGCCCATGCCGGCATGGAAGACGAAGCGCTTGCGCGGCCCGTGGAAGCGCCGGGCATTGTCGCCGAAGCGATGCTGGAAGCGGTCGTCGAGGGGCAGCACCTTGTGCGCCTCGGCCTGACGCCACCATTCCTCGGCCATGGACTTCAGCCGCTCGGGCTCGCGTTCGGCCAGATCGTCGGTCTCGCTGAAATCCCGGTCGAGATGGAACAGCTCCCATTTGTCCTTGGCGAAGTCGCTGCCGGGGGGATGGAACGACACCGCTTTCCAGCCGTCCTGCCACAGGCCGCGATGGCCGAACATCTCGAAATACTGCGGCTTGGATTTCGCCGGCACCGTCGCATCGCCAAGGCTGGCGGCGAAGCTCGTACCCTCGATCGGCATCTGCGCCACGCCATTGATGGTAGGGGGCGGCGTCGCGCCCACGATATCCATGAGCGTCGGCACGAGATCGCTGGCGTGGCAGAACTGGTGCCGCAACTCGCCCTGGGCAGGAATGCCCCTGGGCCAGGACATCACCAGCGGATCGCGGATGCCACCGCCATGGGTGTTCTGCTTGTAGCGCCGCAGCGGCGTGTTGGCTGCCATCGCCCAGCCGAGCGGAAAGTTGGAATGGGTGTCGGGTCCGCCGATATCGTCGATCCGCGCAATCTTCTCGTCGAGCGGTTCGCGGCGAAGATTGTACGGCCCCATGGCGTTGACCATGCCGAGCGGGCCGCCCTCCTGGCTGGCGCCGTTGTCGGACATCACCACGATCAGCGTGTCATCGCGCTGGCCGGAGTCATCGAGGAACTTCACGATCCGCGCCAGATGCTGGTCGGCATGTTCCAGCATCGCGGCATAGGCCGCCTGCAGCCGCGTATAGAGCCGCCTCTCTGCTTCAGGCACGTCCGCCCACGGCTTCACGATATCGTTGCGCGGCGGCATTCGCGTCCCCGGCGGCACGATGCCCGCCGCCTTCTGGCGCGCCATACGCTGCTCGCGCTCATCGTCCCAGCCATTGGCGAAGACCGCGTCGTACTTGCGGATGAGGTCGAACGGCGCCTGGTGCGGGGCGTGGCAGGCGCCGAGAGCCAACCACATCAGCCAGGGCTTCTGCGGGTCATCACCGACGTGATCCGCGAGATAGCGGATGCCCTGGTCGACCAGATCGGCCGTGAGATGATAGCCGGTGGCGAAGGTGCCGGGCGGATCGACCGGCGTGTTGTCGCGCACCAGCTCGGGCGCATACTGGTCGGTCTCGGCATCCATGAAGCCGTAGAAGCGGTCGAAGCCGCGGCCGAGCGGCCAGCCGTCGAACGGGCCGGTCGCGCCCGATTCGGTGAGCGGCGTCACGTGCCACTTGCCCAGCATGTAGTTGCGATAGCCGTGCGGGCGCAGCATCTCGGGCAGCGTGCCGGCCTCGCGCGCGATCTTGCCGCGATAGCCGGGAAAGCCCGAATCGAAATTGGCCAGGCAGCCGACGCCGACGGAATGGTGGTTGCGCCCGGTCAGCAGCGCGGCGCGCGTGGTCGAGCACATCGCCGTGGTGTGGAAGCCGGTGTAGCGCAGGCCGCCGGCGGCGAGAGCGTCGATGGTCGGCGTGGAGATGGGCGAGCCGTAGCAGCCGAAGTCGGAGAAGCCGACATCGTCGAACAGCACGACCAGGATGTTGGGCGCCCCCTTCGGCCGTTGGGGTGCGTCGGGCCAATACGGCTGGGACTCGCCCACCGTCCTGCCGATCCTGGCCGTCATTCCGCTTCCTCTCCCGCTCGTCATTCTCTCGTCTTTCACAAGAATGCTATCGCATTCGCACATCTCGTTCAGAGAAAAGCAGCTTTCTTCCCTGCGCGAAGCGCGGGGAGGTGCCCTCGTCTTGCGAGGGCGGAGGGGTCAGAGGCTCGATTTGGCGCTCCTGACCCCTCCGTCGGCGTATGACGCCGACACCTCCCCTTCGCGGATTCCGCGAAGGGGAGGGGCTCTGACCTTGTCGCTCCTTATGCCACACGCTAGGGAAAGTCATGGCTCAGTTCACCTCCGACGGGCTCACGCTCGCCTTCGATGAATTCGGTCCGGCCGATGCGCGCAAGGCGATCGTGCTGGTGCATGGCTTCTCGTCGAACAAGTACGAGAACTGGAAACGCATGGGCTGGTACGACGCCATCGCCGGCAAGGGGATGCGCGGCCTGGCGCTCGACTGCCGCGGCCATGGCGCCAGCGACAAGCCGCATGATCCCGCACGCTACGACCGCACAGCGATGGCACGCGATGTCTTTGCCCTCATGGACGATGCCGGGATCGAGCGCGCCCACCTCCTGGGCTTCTCCATGGGTGCACATATCGCGCTGACCGCGACGATGACCGAGGGCAGCCGCATCGACCATCTCGTGGTCGCGGGCGTCGGCGGCAGGATCTTCGATCCGCCGAGTGATCCCGACGGCATGGCCAAGGCGATGGAAGCCGCCACGCCCGACGACATCGCCGATCCGATGCTGAAGAGCTTCCGGCATTTCGCCGACGAGCAGAAGGAGGACCGGTTGGCGCTGGCCGCCTGCTCCCGCGGGCCGCGCCTGCCGATCACCAAGGATGCGCTGTTCGCCATCCGCCGCCCGACGCTGGTCATCGCCGGTGCCCGCGACCAGCTCGCCGGGCCGCCGCAGGGCCTCGCCTCGGCCATTGCCGGCGCCAAGGCGGTGACGCTGCCGGGCTGCGATCATTTCTCGATGATCGCGCACGGCCTGTTCAAGGCCAGTGTCTTCGACTTCTTCGACGGCTGGCTCGAGTAGAGTGGCCAAGGTCTCGTTCAAGTCGATCCGCGAGCGCGCGGAGAAGCGCAAGGGCGGCCCGAAGGTGGTCGCAAGCCTGCTGCCGAAGAAACCGAACAACAAGGCATTGGCCAAGGTGCCGGACGACCGCGTGCTGTCCGACATGGCGGCGCGCGTCTTCTCGGCCGGCTTCGTCTGGAGCGTGATCGACCAGAAATGGCCGGCCTTCGAGGAGGCCTTCCTCGGCTTCAATCCCAAGCGGCTTTTGTTCCAGCCCGCCGAGTTCTGGGAAAAGCTCACCTCGGACAAGCGCATCGTGCGCCATCCCCAGAAGATCAAATCGGTGCGCGACAACGCCAGGTTCGTGACCGAGATCGCGGCCGAACACGGCAGCTTCGGCAAGTTCCTCGCCGCCTGGCCCGCCGACGATCAGGTCGGGCTGATGGAGCTTTTGGGCAAGCGCGGCGTGCGGCTGGGCGGCTTCAGCGGGCAGTATTTCCTGCGCTTCCTGGGCTGGGACGCCTTCGTGCTGTCAGGCGACGTCCTGCTTTGCCTGCGCGACTCGGGTGTAGCGATCGGCACCGGAACCTCGAAGAAGGACCTGCGGGCGGTGCAGACGCAATTCAACGCCTGGGCGGAGGAAAGCGGCCTGCCCATCGCCCACATCTCGCGCATCTGCGCGCTCTCGATCGGCGAGAACCGCGACGTCGCGCGCCTGAAGGAAACCATGCAGCTTTGAGCTGAGAGAAAAGCAGCTTTCCTCCCCGCGCTTCGCGCCTATCGTATTCACACATCGCGCTTGCGCGACGCCCTGAAGGCTGACTCCCTAATGGTGTTGGAAGCCAAGGGGGCTATCGATGTCGGAGATTGGTTACTGTCTGGGGCGGTTTGGCGACCGCCGCCTTGA
>CANIRG010000008.1 GCA_947469635.1 Rhodospirillales bacterium
AAGGCGCTGCTGGTCGACAGCTGGTACGACCCCTACCTCGGCGTCGTGACTCTGGTGCGGGTGAAGGACGGCGTGCTGAGGAAGGGCATGCGCATCCGCATGATGGCGGCGGCAGCGGCCTACGACCTCGACAAGGTCGGCATCTTCGCCCCCAAGGCCACCGACGTGGCCGAGCTGGGGCCGGGCGAGATCGGCTTCATCATCGCCGGCATCAAGACCATCGCCGATTGCAAGGTGGGCGACACCATCACCGACGACAGGAAACCCGCGACCGAGATGCTGGCAGGCTTCAAGCCCTCCGTGCCGGTCGTGTTCTGCGGTCTGTTCCCGGCCGATTCAGCCGAGTTCGAGACGCTGCGTGAATCCCTCAGCAAGCTCCGGCTGAACGATTCGTCGTTCCATTTCGAGCCCGAATCGAGCGCTGCCCTGGGCTTCGGCTTCCGCTGCGGCTTCCTGGGCCTGCTGCATCTCGAGATCGTGCAGGAGCGGCTGGAGCGCGAGTTCAACCTCGACCTGGTCACCACGGCACCCTCCGTCGTCTACAAGCTCAAGATGACCGACGGCGAGGAGCGCGAGCTGCACAATCCCGCCGACTATCCCGACCCCGTGCATATCGAGAGCATGCAGGAGCCGTGGATCAAGGCCACGATCATCACCCCCGACGAGCATCTCGGCTCCGTCCTGACGCTCTGCCAGGAGCGCCGCGGCCAGCAGATCGAGCTCACCTATGCCGGCACGCGCGCCATGGCGATCTATCGCCTGCCGCTGAACGAGGTGGTGTTCGATTTCTACGACCGGCTGAAGTCGGTGACGCGCGGCTATGCGAGTTTCGACTACGAGATCGCGGGCTACGAGGAGGGCGAGCTGGTGAAGCTCACCATCCTGGTGAATGCCGAGCCGGTCGATGCGCTCTCCATCATCGTCCACAAGAACCAGGCCGAGCATCGCGGCCGGGCGCTGTGCGAGCGGCTGAAGGACCTGATCCCGCGCCAGCTCTTCAAGATCGCCATCCAGGCCGCGATCGGCGGCCGGGTGATCGCGCGCGAGACCATCAGCGCCCTGCGCAAGGACGTGCTGGCCAAGTGCTACGGCGGCGACATCAGCCGCAAGAAGAAGCTCCTGGAGAAGCAGAAGAAGGGCAAGAAGCGCATGCGGCAGGTGGGCGACGTGGAAATCCCGCAGTCGGCCTTCATCGCTGCCCTCAAGATGGACAGCCGCTAGGACTGTCCGTCCCGGACCTCAGAGTCCGCTACGGCTGCGCCGCCGCCGGGGCGGTCGCGAGCCGATGATTGAGCCCGACTCGGGACGAGTCTCCCGGCGCCGCCCCAGCCACAGGAAGACGAGGCCAAAGCCTACGAATACGGGCAGTGCCGGAACTCTGAGGGCGGGTTGCAGGATTCGCGTCCACAGGGAAACGGAGACCCGACGCTCCACCGTCGTCTGGAAAGCGTTCAGCGAGCCCGTTTCCAGGCGCGACCAGAGATCGCCAAGCGATACGAGCCGGAAAGAACCTTCCGACCACCAGGCGAGGCCGTCATAGACCATCGCCGCCACGGCCATCGCCAGCAGTAGCCACCCGAGGGCCCGAATCAGGACCATTGCTCCCCCAAAAGACAACCCCACCCTAGCCAACGAAACCCACCGGGGGAAGATATCGTTGCCCGGCTGGATTGCCGCGCTATAAGAGCGGCCGATTGCGCTGTGGACAGGTGGCCGAGTGGTTTAAGGCACACGCTTGGAAAGCGTGCGTGGTGTAACAGCCACCGCGGGTTCGAATCCCGCCCTGTCCGCCAGCTAGGCCGGATTTCTCCTGGCCCACGGATTTCTCCCGTCCCCGTATCTCAGAACGTCCGGTTCGCGTCGGGTCTGTGCTTGTTGCGCAGCACGAAGCCCGACCGATCGGCCGGTCGCGGCTCGCGAACCCAGACCTCCCGGTTCGGATGCAGGCCGCCGCCACGCGTGGCCGGCACGGCGCTGAGCCGCGCGCGGCGCAGAAGGCGCGTGTCCGCCACGCCGCAATTGGGATGGATGCCGCCATTGTCGGCGACGGCCTTGTCCCAGGCCGCCTGACGCCTGGCGCGGGTCGCCGGGTCGGCGAGCGGAGTGCAGTTGAGCTCGTCGGTGTTGAGGTCGGCTACGATCTCGTCGCCCTCCTCGATCAGGGCGATCGGGCCGCCGAGCGCTGCTTCGGGGCCGACATGGCCGATGACGAGGCCGACCGACCCTCCGGAGAAGCGCGCGTCCGTCATCAGCCCGACGACGATGTTGCGCTCCCGGCAGAGCGTCGTGATGCGCGACGTCGGGTCGAGCATCTCGGGCATGCCCGGCGCGCCGCTCGGCCCTTCGTAGCGCACGATGACCATGTCGTTGTTCTGGAAGCTCCCGGGCGTCCGGTCGAGCGCATCGAGCAGCGCCTGCTCGCCCTCGAAGACGCGCGCCTTGCCGCGGAACAGGTTGTTCTCCAGCCCACCCTCGACGCCGGCAAGCTTGAGGATCGCCGAGAAGTCGGGCGACAGGTTGCCGCCCAGCACGCGCAGGCCGCCGGTCGGCTTGTACGGTTTCTCGACGGCATAGACGACACGGCCGTCGGCCTGCTTGGCGCCGAGACGCTGCACCTGGGCCGCGAGCGTCTCGCCGGTGCAGGTCAGCACCTCCCCGTTCAGCAGCCCCGCCTCGAGGAGCTCGCGCACGATCACCTGCACGCCGCCGACATTGTCGATGTCCACCATCGAGTATTTGCCGTAGGGCCGCGCGTCGGTGAGCACCGGGATGACATGCTGCGAGAGGTAATTGAATTCCTCCGGCGTCATGATCTCCTTCCAGAAATCACCGAAGCCTGCGGCGCGCGCGATCTCGGGCGCGTGCAGCGTCACGTTGGTCGAGCCGCCAATCGCCATCGCCACGATCACCGCGTTGCGGATCGAATCGCGCACGACGATGTCGCGCGGCTTCAGGTCCTTTTCCATCAGGTTGGCGAGATGGTCGACCAGCTCGTCGGCAAAGGTGTCGAGACGACGCGGATCGTCGGACGGCGGCGCCACCATGTGCAGCGGCTGCATGCCGACCACGCCGATGAAGGTCTGCATGGTGTTGTAGGTGAACATGCCGCCGCAGCTGCCGATGCCGGGGCAGGCATGGCTGGCGATGTGGTGGCGGAAGGCGGCGTCGGGATTGCCGGCAACCTGGTAGGCGCTCACGATATCGAGCGCCTCGCCGGTGTTGGGATCCTTGCCGGGATGGATCGGGCCGTCCGACATGATGATCGAAGGCCGGTTGTGCTCGAGCAAGGCGGCCAGCGTGCCGACCGGCGGCTTGTCGCAGGCAACGACCGCGATCGTGCCGGCGAGGCCGGTGGCGCTGAGGTGCTCGCACAGCGCATCGTTGGTCACCTCGCGGCCGATCAGCGAGTAGCGCATCTCGCGCGTGCCGTTGCGGATGCCGTCTGAGGTGGCGATCGTGTACTCGGGCTGGACCAGGCGAAGCTTGAGCTGGCCCTGCCCTTGACCAACGCGGCCCTTCAGCTTGGCGTGGATGGCTTCGACCTTCGCCATGACGCCGAGATAGCACTGGCTGTCGCCCTTCGTGCCGACGACGCCGACCGACGGCTCGTGGATCAGATCAGGGTCGGTGCCGATCGCGCGCGCCAGCCCGATCGACTGGGTGGAGCGGCCGGGATGGCGGTCGATGAGGACGTTGGTCGGTTTCATCAGGCGGTCCCAATAGCGTGGTTGAAGCAGTCCGTGCCGCGGCTCGCAGGCCGGCACAGCTATTTATGGGAGCGCGAGGGCCGTGACTACTACGGAGAGAATGTGTCCGTCCTTCATCCTCGCAGGGGTCCAGACCCGAGCGGAGCAAAATCGCACGCCCGGTGTGCCCTGTTCGCGCAGTTGGCCCTTCCCGTGCATATGCCGACAGGTGGCGCTGGACGGCCCCGCAGAAGGGAAGTTCTTTCCTGGGATGAAAGTGGCGTCGAAGCGGCAAATGCACCTCGGGCTCTTCATCCTGGGAACCGGCAGCCACATCGCGGGCTGGCGCCATCCCGGGGCGGTCACGAGCTTCCAGGATCTCGAGGCGATCCAGCAGATCGCCCGAACCGCGGAGCGCGGCAAGTTCGACCTGATCTTCATGGGCGACAATCTCTATGCCGATCCCGCCGCCCATCCCTCCTACACCCTGCGGCTGGAGCCGCTCACGATGATGGCGGCCCTGGCGATGTCGACCAGCCGGATCGGGCTCGGCGCCACCTCCTCCACGACCTATGGCGATCCCTTCAGCGTGGCGCGTGCCTTCGCCTCGCTAGACCACATCAGCCGCGGGCGGGCGGCCTGGAACGCGGTCACGACATCGAACCCCACATCGGGCGCGAATTTCGGCATGGCGCATCCCAACCATGCGCTTCGCTACGACAGGGCCGGCGAATTCATCGAGGTCGTCACCCGGCTATGGGATGCCTGGGCGGAGGATGCGCTCGTGGCCGACCGGCAGACCGGCGTCTATATCGATCCGCAGAAGATCAGGTCGATCGACCATGTTGGCACCTACTTCAAGGTCAAGGGACCGCTCAACATCGGCCGCACGCCCCAAGGACGTCCGGTGGTGCTGCAGGCCGGCGGCTCGGAACCCGGCCAGGCCCTGGCGGCGCGCACCGCCGATGTGGTGTTCTCGGTCACGCAGGATCTGGACGACGCGAAGGCCGCGTATGCGAACGTCAAGAATCGCCTCCCATCGTATGGCAGGACAGCCGACCAGCTCACGATCCTTCCCGGCGTGATGCCGGTCGTCGGCCGCACCGACCGCGAAGCCCGCGACAAGCTCGGCACGCTACAGAGCTTCCTCAATGCGACGAACGGGCTGCAGCTTCTGTCGGACCGGCTGGGCCAGGACATGACGCCCTACGATCTCGACGGTCCCGTTCCCGACCTTCCCTTGACGGAAGGAAGCCAAGCCTTCGCGCGCGCCATCCTGGCGAAGGCCCGACGCGACGGCATGACCCTGCGCGATCTCTACAATCTCAACTCCGCCGCACGCGGGCACTGGGTGCTCTGCGGCTCGCCTGCGACCATCGCCGACACGCTGGAGAAGTGGTTCACCGACCGTGCGGCGGACGGGTTCAACATCATGCCGCCGTACTTCCACGAGGGCTTCGACGACTTCGTCGATCTGGTCGTGCCCGAGCTGCAACGACGCGGCCTCTTCCGGCGCGACTACGAGGGCACGACATTGCGCGAACATCTCGGCCTGCCGCGACATGAACGAGCCTGACGACGGCGCCGCAATACCGACAAAGAGCAGGGAACATAGTGGCGTGCGCGCCGTACAAGGTGTGGAACCGACATGGCCCTCGACATCGATCCGCGACTGGCGCTGAACAAGCTGGCCTTCGGCCCCAGCGAGGCGGAGCTGCGCGAGGCCGGCAAGATGGGCATGGAAGCCTGGCTTGCACGCCAGCTGAAGCCGTCCGGCGATGACGGCTGCGGAGAGCGCATCCAGGCGGCACGATTTCATCTCAAATACATCAGCAAGACTCCCGAGGCCGAGGTCGACGAGGAGCGGCCGATCGACGTGATCGGGCAGCCGATCGAGGAGCATTGGAAGGTCGTCGACAAGAAGCTGCCGAACCAGGAGCGCAGCTTCCTCCGCACCGCCACGGCCGCGGCAACCCTGATCCGCGCCGTGCACAGCCGCTGGCAGCTGCGCGAGGTGCTGGTGGATTTCTGGCATAACCATTTCAACGTCAATGCCGTGGGCGAGAACCTCGTTGCCGTGGCGCTGCCGTCCTACGACCGCGACGCGATCCGGCCCCAGGCGCTGGGCAATTTCCGCGCGATGCTGGAAGCAGTGGCGACGAGCGCCGCCATGCAGATCTATCTCAACAACCGCACTTCGCGCGGCGGCGCGGCCAATGAGAACTATGCACGCGAGCTGTTCGAGCTGCATACGCTCGGCCGACCGGCCTATCTCAACGCGCTCTACAACAAATGGCGCGACGTGCCGGGCGCGCTCGACTCCAAACCGCAGGGCTACATCGACCAGGACGTCTACGAGGCGGCACGCGCCTTCACGGGCTGGTCGATCGAGGATGGCGCGGGAATCGGCGCCGGCCGCCGCCTGCCTGCGACCGGCAAGTTCATCTATGTCGAAGCCTGGCACGACAACTACCAGAAGCGCGTGCTGGCCATGGAGTTCGACCCGTACCGGCCGCCGCTGGCCGACGGCCGCAAGGTGCTCGATCTCGTGGCCGATCATCCGGCGACGGCGCGCTACGTCTGCGAGAAGCTCTGCCGCCGCCTGGTCTCAGACCAGCCCACCCCTGCGGTGATCACGGCGGCGACCAAGGCCTGGACCGACGCCCGCCGCCAGCCGGACCAGATCGCCCGCACGGTCGAGGCGATCGTGCGCTCCGATGCGTTCCGCCGCTCCGCAGGCACCAAGATCAAGCGGCCACTCGAGCTCTATGCCTCGTTCGCCCGAGCGTCGGGCATCGACGCGACACCGACGCCGGGGCTGCTCAACGAGCTCGACAACAGCGGCCAGCGCCTGTTCGGCTGGGGCCCGCCGACCGGTCATCCCGACGATTCAGACTATTGGCTGAGCTCGAGCATGATGCGGCGACGCTGGTCACTGCTGCTGGGCCTCGCCGACGATGCCTGGAAGGTGGGACCCCCGCAGGCTGCCGTTTCGATCGCAGCAAAGGCCACGCCGGAAGCGGCCCTGCTCGCCGCACACCAAATGATGCTGGGCGTCGATCCGCCCGCGAAAGTGACGAAGGCCGTTCTCGACGGCATGGGCCTGCGCGTCGGCACGAGATTCGATAACCGCAAGGATGCCCTCTCCCTGGCGCGGCGCCTGCTGGCCTATTGCGCCATGACACCGACGTTCCAGGCGAGGTGATGCCATGCTGAAGCGGCGCGACCTTCTCCTCGCAACGACTGCCCTTTCGCTCGCGCCCTCGGTCCGGGCCTTCGCGGCGGTCCCGACCCCGGGACCGGTCCTGGTGACCGTTTTCCTGCGCGGCGGCATGGATTCGCTGGGCGTCGTGGCGCCGGTCGACGATCGCGACTATGTGGCCGACCGCCCGCCGGAGCTGCGGCTGCTGCCCGATGGCGACAAGCCGGCGCTGCGTCTCGACGGTGCGCCGGCTGGGCTCGATTTCCGCCTGCATCCGGAGATGGGCGCGCTGCACGACCTGTACAAATCAAAGCGCGTGGCGCTGGTCCATGCGTCCGGACTCGCCAACGGCACGCGCAGCCACTTCGGCGCGCAGGAGCTGATCGAACGCGGCATCTCCCGCACGGAGGATACGGCGCGCGTGAATGGCGGCTGGATGGCGAGGTGGCTGGCCGCGGCCGGCAATGCGCAGGCGCCGGCCTTTGCCGCCAGCAATGGCGTCCCGGAAGGACTGGCGACGCATGCCGACACGATCGCCGCCGGCGATCTTCGCTTCGGTATGAGCCTACCTGGTGGCAAGCAGGCCGGCGCCGTCCTGAAATCCCTCTACGATGGCGGCACTGGCGCCTTCGAGACGGCCGCGCGCCGGACGCTCGACGGTATCTCCCTGATCGATGGCCGGCTCCGTCAGCCCGACGGCAAGGTCGTGCCGTACCAGCCGGGCGGCGGCGCGGTCTATGAGGACAACGAGATCGGACGCAGCCTTCAGTCCGTCGCGCGGGTCATGCGCATGGATCTCGGCATTCGTGCCTTCACCGTCGACATGGGCGGCTGGGACACGCATGAGAACCAGCCGCCGCGGCTGGCCAATCTCGTCGGGCAGCTGTCGCGCGCGCTTGGCGCCTTCCACACCGACCTGCACCAGCGGCTGGGCGATATCGTGCTGGTGGTGATGAGCGAGTTCGGCCGGCGCCTGCGCTCCAACAAGAGCAACGGCACCGACCACGGCCACGCCGGCCTCACCATCGTCTCGGCGCCGCGCATCGCAGGCGGTGTCATGCACGGCCCCTGGCCCGGCCTCGCCTCGGAGAAGCTCGACAATGCCGTCGACCTCGCGCTGACCACGGACATCCGCAGCATCCTGGCCGAGCTCATGGCCAAGCCGCTCGCTACACCAAATGCAGCCGCGACTTGCTTTCCGAACTTCATGCCAAGGAAAGTCGGCCTGTTCGCTACGTAGGCTCCGACAAAGCGACCGGCGGGCAGGCAAGACCCTGGACCAACGGCGGCGGAGCGCCGATGCGGCAAGAGTCCTCGGCGCGGCGGCAGCGAGGATGGAACGGGCAACCGGGTGGCGGTGCGGCGGCGTTGGGCGGCTCGCCCGGCGCGGGCAATGGCGCGGCGCCGGCGGCGAGGCGCGGCACCGACGCCAGCAGAGCTTTCGTGTAGGGATGGCGCGGCGCCCCGAAGACCTGCGCCGCGCTGCCCTGCTCGACGATGCGGCCCAGGTACATCACCGCCACCTCGGCACAGACCTGACGCACCACCGCAAGATTGTGGCTGATGAACAGGTAGGCGAGCCCGCGACGTGCGCGCAGCTCCGCCAGCATGTCGAGCATCTGAGCCTGCACGCTGACATCGAGCGCGCTGGTGGGTTCGTCGAGGACCAGCAGTTGCGGCTCGGGCGCGAGGGCACGGGCAATGCAGACTCGCTGCTTCTGGCCGCCGGACAATTCATGCGGATAGCGACGTAGGAGCTCGCTGCCCAGGCCAACCTCGGCGAGAAGCTGCGCCACCCGGTCGCGCAGCTCGGTGCCGCGCGCCACCTTCTGGATGACCAGCGGTTCGGCCACGGACGCCGCCACCGTCAGGCGCGGGTCGAGCGCGGCGGAGGGATTCTGGTGGACGAGCTGCAGGCGGCGGCGCAGCGGACGCAGTGAAGCTTCGCCGAGGTTGGTGATGTCCTGGCCACCAAACATGATGCGGCCCGCGCTGAGCGGTGTCAGTCGCAGCAGCAACCGCGCCAGCGTGGATTTCCCGCAGCCGCTTTCGCCCACGAGGCCCAGCGTGCCACCCGCCATCAGCGAGAGGTCGACGCTGGCCACGGCGGTGAGCTTGCGCGCCGGCTGGAAGGCCGTGCGCGGGATCGCGTAGGTCTTCGCCAAGCCGGTGGCGAGCAGCAACGGCTCGGTCATGGCTGGGCGTGGTGGCAGGCGACGCGATGCGCCGGCGCCAGTTCGCGCAGCATCGGCTTGTCGCTGCGGCAGATGTCGGTGGCGAGCGTGCAGCGTGGATTGAAGCGACAGCCGGTCGGTGGCGTCATCAGGTTGGGGATGCTGCCGGGGATGCCGCGCGGCTTGTGCGCCGGATTGTCGAGGTCCGGGACGGCGGCGATCAGGCCTTGCGCGTAGGGATGGCGCGGGTTGGCCAGCAGCGCCGCTGTCGGCGCCTCCTCCACCACCGTGCCGGCATACATCACCGCCACGCGGGCGCAGCTCGCCGCGACGACGCCGAGGTCGTGGCTGATCAGCATCAGCGCCAGCCCACGCTCCTTCACGAGCCCTGCGATCAGCGCCAGCACCTGCGCCTGCACCGTGACGTCGAGCGCGGTGGTCGGCTCGTCGGCGACGAGCAGCGCCGGGTTGCCCGCCAGCGCCATGGCGATCAGCACGCGCTGGCGCATGCCACCGGAGAGCTGATGCGGATGGCTGGCGAGCAGGCGCTGTGGCTCAGGGAGGCCGACGGAGGCCAGCAGCTCGGCCGCCTGCGCGCGAATGGCGCTGCGCGGTCGCCTGGACTTGCCGAGGGCAGATTCCTGACCGCGGATGGCGTCTTCCATCTGCGTGCCGATCGCCAGCAACGGGTTGAGGTAGCTCACAGGATCCTGGAACACCATGGCGACGCGGCGGCCGCGCAGCCGGCGCATCGCCCGCTCCGGCAGATGCAGCACGTCCTCGCCTTCGAACAAAATGGAACCGGACACGACGCGCGCCGGCGGCTCGGGATTGAGCCGCAGCAGGCTACGCGCCAGCACCGACTTGCCGCAGCCGGTCTCGCCCACGATGCCCAGCGTCTCTCCGGCTTCGAGCGACAGGTCGATGCCGTCGAGCACGTGCAGCGTGCCGTCGAACGTGTCGAAGGCGAGGCGATAGTCCTGGATGTCGAGCAGGCTCATCCGCGGTTGCTTCGCGGATCGAGGATGTCGCGCAGGCCATCGCCCAGCAGGTTGAAGCCCAGCACGCTGGCATAGATGAAGGCGCCGGGGCAGATCGCGTACCACCACCAGTCCGGCAGGTAACCACGAGCGATGGAGATCATGGCGCCCCACTCCGGCGTCGGCGGCTTGGCGCCAAGGCCGATGAAGCCCAGCGAGGCGACGGCGAGGATGGCCTGTCCGATGTCCATGCTCATCTTCACGATGATGGGCGACAGGCTGTTGGGCAGCACGTGGCGCCACAGGATGCGCAGGCTGGGCGCGCCGGCCACGCGGGCGGCTTCGATGAAAGGCTCCTCGCGGATCGACAGTGCTTTCGATTCTGCCAGCCGCACGTAGCCCGGCCACCACACCAGCACGAGCGCGATCATGGCATTGACGATGCCGGGGCCGAGCGCCGCGACCAGGGCGATGGCCAGCACCAGGCCGGGCACCGACAGGAACAGGTCGGTGACGCGCATGATGGTCTCGCGCACGGCGCCGCCCGCGGTACCGGCCAGGATGCCGAGCGGCACGCCGATCGCCGCCGCCGCAAAGGTGATGCCGATGCCCACCAGCAGCGACAGGCGCGCGCCGATGATGACGCGGGTCAGGATGTCGTTGCCAACCTCGTCGGTGCCGAACCAGTGCGCGGCGCTGGGCGGCTTGAGCTTGTTGATGAGGCTCACGGAGCCCGCCACATCGTCGGGATAGGGCACGATCCAGGGACCGAGCAGGGCCAGCAGCACGATCGCCGTCACCAGCACCAGGCCGAGCATGGAGGCGAAGCTGCGGCTGAGGTGCCAGGCCGCCAGGCGCAGGCCGCGGGAGGCGGCCATCAGGCGTCCCTGAGGCGCGGATCGAGCACGCCGTACAGGAGATCGACCACCAGGTTCACCAGCATGAAGTTGAGGCCGACGATCAGCGTCACGCCCATGACAGGCTTGAAGTCGCCGGCGATGGCGGAGGAGACGGCGTAGAGGCCGGTGCCCGGCCAATCGAAGACGGTCTCCACCAGCACCGTGCTGCTCATCATCCAGCCCCAGCGCAGGCCGATGATGGCGAGCGTCGGCAGCATGGCGTTCTTCAGCGCATGCACCGTCACCAGCCGCCATGGCGCCACGCCGTGGGCACGGGCGGCGGTGATGTAGTCGGCGCGCAAGGCCTCCACCATCTCGCTGCGGTTCACGCGCAGGATCGAGGCGAGGCAGGGCAGCGACAGAACGATCGCGGGCAGGAGGATGTGCGACAGGCTCTGGCCGAACAGCGCCCCGTCGCCGCGCAGGAGCGAGTCGACCAGCAGCAGGCCGGTGATCGGATCGGGCGGCTCGGTGGAGACGCCGATCCGGCCGCTGGTCGGCAGCCAGCCCAGCCAGACGGCGAAGCCGAGCTGCAAGAGCAGGCCGAACCAGAAGGGTGGCAGCGCGATGCCTGACACGGCGAAGATGCGCGTGATGTGATCGAGCCAGCTGTCCTTGAACAGCGCCGACAGCATGCCGAGCGAGATGCCGGCGATGAGGCCGATCGTCATCGCCACCAGGCAGAGCTCCAGCGTGGCCGGGAAGTAGCGCGCGAGGTCGCGACCGACCGAACGGCCCGAGGCGACGCTGCGGCCAAACTCGCCATGGGCGAGGTCGGTGACGTAGCGCAGGAACTGCTCGGGCAGCGGCTTGTCGAGGCCATACTCGCGGCGCGCTTGCTCGATCTGCGAGCGCCCGGCATCCGGACCCGCCGCCAGGGCCGCCGGATCCGCTGGTGCTATGTTGGCGATGATGAAGGTCAGGCACACCAGCCCGAACAGCATCAGCCCTGCCAGCGCGAAGCGGCGCAGCAGGTAAAGGAACATCAGCCCTCGATCCACATCGGATAAAGATCGACCTCGCCGGTGAAGCGGATCGGGCTGAACTCGAAGCCCTTCACGTAGTCGCGCATCGCCCAGGTGCGGTTGGGCAGCATGCCGAACAGCTCCGGCTGGTCGGCGACGATGCGGCGCTGGATCTCGCCGTAGAGCGCGTTGCGCTTGGCCTTGTCGGTCATGCCGCGCGCCTCGGCGATCATCGCCCAGACCTCGGGGTTCTCGTAGTGCGACATGCCGTAGTACAGGCCCCACGACTCGCGATGGTACTGGTAGGCGACCGTGTCGGGGTCGATACCAACCGGCGTCACATAGACGGAAGTCATGTTGGGGGCCGTGTCGGGCTTGCCGCCACGCGCCACCATGGTGGTCCAGGGCTGGCCCACGATGTTCAGCCGGATGTTCAAGGGACGCAGGCTGTCGAGCAGCACCAGGCCGATGCGACGTGCATCCTCGAGGCCTTGCACATGGACGTATTCCAGCTCGATGTCGCCGTTGGGGACCTTGCTCTTGGCGAGGAAGGCCTTGGCCTTCGCCAGGTCCTTGCGCGGCATGTCGGGAACGGCGATGTGGCTTTCCATCTCGGGCGGGAAGGGGCTGTCCATGAGCCGCGCGCCGCCGTTGTGAATGGTGATCAGCGCCTCATAGTCGAAGGCATAGGCGATCGCCTTGCGCAGGTTGATGTCGGCGGTCGGCCCGCTCTGGCAGTTGAACTTGATGCCGAAGGTCGTGAAGCCGGGATGGTCCTCGTTGCGGACGCCCGGCAGCTTGGCCAGTTGCGACATGTCGTCGGGCGACATGTTGGTGATGACGTCCATCTCGCGGCGCTGCAGCCCGGCGCGACGGGGCGCCGCCTCACGCACGATGCGGTAGATCACGCCCGAGAGCCGGTTGGCCTCGCCCATCGGCCAGCCTTTCCAGTAGTCGGGCACGGCATCGAGATGGATCAGCGCGTTGGCATCGAAGCGGCGCAGCTTGAAGGGGCCGGAGCCGGCGGCGTTCTCGGTCAGCCACTTGCGGCCGAAATCGCCGTCGCTGACATTGGCCAGCACCTGCTTCGGATTGACGATGTACCACCACGGCACATAGCTGATGAAGGGCGCGAAGGGCTTTTCAAGCGTGAAGCGCACGGTGTGCGCATCGACAGCCACGATCTTGTCGGGCTTCAGGAAGTCCTTCAGCATCCAGGCGATGCCGGAGTTCATCTTGAGCGCACGCTCGTAGGAGTACCGCACCGCCTCTGAATCGAGCGGATCGCCGTTGTGGAACTTGGCGTTCTTCACCAGGTGGAAGGTGTAGGTGAGGCCGTCGGCCGATGCTTCCCACTTCTCCGCCAGCCACGGGATGATCTTCGGCGGGTTGCCGACGTATTTCAGCAGGCCGTCGTAGACCGACTGCTGGATCATGCGCGTGGACCAATCGTAGCGCACATGCGGGTCCAGCACCGGCACCGCCTGGTTGCCGGAGAACACCAGGATCTTGCGGTTGCCGTCGCGATCGAAGGCCCAGGTCAGGTTCGGCGCCAGTGTCGACAGGGCGGCGCCGTGGAGAACGGCGCGGCGGGTGATCTTCATGGTCATTTCGCACCGCTCGGTGTGGGTTCACGTTCACGCAAGGTGGCTTCGACGTCGATTCGGCCGTCGGCGGTCATCACGCAGCCGTAGTCGCGCCCAGCGCCTGCAGCGGTGATGTAGCCGTTTTCCAGATCGGCCGCGATATCCTCCAACGCCCGCTCGCGCGGCGGGCCGAAGCCCGAGCCGCCGGCGATGGTGGCGTCGATCTCGATGCGAGCGTCCGTCATCGCGACCGTCTCGCCGGTGGTGACGTTGTGCACGGGGACGCCCGGCCGGCTCACCATGCCGATGGCGCCGCCGCCCGGCTGGCCGCCGAACAGGCCCTGGACATGGATGCCATGGCCTTCGGGGAAGAGGCCGACCATGATCGGATCGGCGCTGGTCTCCAGCCGCCGCGCCCGCATGCGCTGACCGAGGCCGCCGCGCCGCTTGCCTGGCCCGCCGCTGTCGGCGACCAGCGACTTCTCCAGGATCACCACGGGCATGCGGCTTTCCAGCAACTCGACCGGCGTGTTGGCGGCAGAGGTGGGGAACAGCAGGCCCGACTTGCCGTCCTGGCGCTGCGAGGCGCCCTGGCCGCCGCCCATGAAGAAGTGGTCGGAGGCCACACGGCCCTGGATGTTGCGGCCGTAGAAGCCGAAGGCCTTGGGCATGCCGGTGAAGGCCTGGACCTTGTCCGGAATAGCAGGCGCCAGCGCGCGATAGAGGTTCGGCCCCAGCCACCACGAAATGCGGGTGCGATAGGCCACCGCTGCCGGCGGGTCGCAGTTCAGCGAGGTGTGTGGCGGCGCCGTCACGGTGAGCGGCGCGTAGCAGCCGGCATTGCCGCGCACGTTCGGGGTCAGCATGCACTTCACCGGATAGCTCGAATGTGCCGCGGTGACGTTCATGGTGCAGTTCACCCCGCCGCGCGGGACCTCGGGCGGCGGATCGACATGCTCGATATGGATCGTGTCGTCCTTCTTGTGCACGCGCACCTTGAAGCGCAGCAGCTCCTGGCCGCCGGGCCGGGCGTCGAGCTCGCTCTCATAGACGCCGTCCGGCACGGCGCGGATGGCGGCCCGGGTCGCGGCCTCGCTGCGCGCCCGCACGACGGCGGCGAGCGCCGCGAGATCGGCCAGCCCGTACTCGGCCATGAAGGACAGCAGCCGCTGCCCGCCCAGCGCATTGGCGGTGATCATCGACTCGATGTCGCCCAGCACTTGGTCGGGATTGCGGACATTGGCGTGCAGCATGCGCAGCAGTGACTTGTCGGGCTTGCCGGCGTCGTAGAGCTTCATCGGGGGGATCAGCACGCCCTCGTCGAACAGCTCGCGCACGACGTTGGGATCCTTCACGCCGCCGATGTCGCTCACATGGCCGACCGTGCCCATCAGCGCGACCAGCCGTCCCTCGCTGAACACCGGCGTCACCAGCGCGATGTCGAACAGATGTCCGGCGCAGAGCCACGGATCGTTGGTCACCAGCACGTCCCCCGGCTTCAACGTGTCCGGCGGGAAGTGTTCGAGCAGCGCCTGCACGCAGCGGGTGAGCGTCAGATTGAACAGCGGCATGGCGCGCGGGCTATGGGCCAGCGGGTTGCCGTTGGGATCGAGGATCTCGTTGGCGAAGTCCTGGCTCTCCGAGATGATCAGCGAATAGGCGGTGCGGCAGACAGTCTGCCACATCTCCTCGACGATGGAGATCAGGCGCGACCACATGATCTCGAGCCCGATCGGATCTGATTCGATCAATGCCGTCGCCGCCGCCAGTGACATGCCGGGCGTCACCAGCGCCTGCGCGTTCTGCGCCGCGGCGACATCGATGCGGAGGTTGCGCGTAGCGTCGACCGTGACAGTGTCGCCGGGCGCGATGACGGTGGTGGCCTCGCGCTCCTCGACGATGGCCGGACCAGCGACGGTCTGCCCGGGCGCCAGCGCGTAGCGGTCGTAGACCGGCGTGTCGTGGAACTTGCCGTCGAAATAGGCCGGCCGATGGCCCTTCAGCGCCGGACCCGTCGCGTTGCCGGCGACAGCGCCCGAGAGGGCGATCTTGGGTTCCGGCGAGCTGACGCGGACGCGGAACGAAAGAACCTCGATCTCCGCACCTTCGACCACGCGCGTGTAGAGCGTGCGGTAGGTCTCGGCGAAGACCTCGGTGAGCTGCGGCAGGCTCGCCGCCGCGAGCGCACCTTCAGGCAGGCGCACCATGATCTGGTGGAGCTGGCCCACGAGGCGCATCTCAGCGTAGCGCTCGACCTTGACTGTGGAGTCGGCAACGCCCGCCGCCTGCAGATGGCCGCGCGCCTGCGCTTCGAGCTCGGCGAGATTGGCATTCGCCTGTGCCCAGTCGGTGCCGTTGCCCAGCGACGTCAGCACGCTGCGGGATTGCTCGAAGGCGAGCGGTGCCGCGAGAAAGCCCAGAGCCGAGGCGGCACCTGAGGCCGGCGGGATCAACACCTGGCCGATGCCCAGCACGCGAGCGACGCGCGCGGCATGGGCAGGGCCGGCCCCGCCGAAGGCCACCATGGCGTAACGGCGCGGGTCCCTGCCCTTCTCCACCAGATGCACGCGGGCAGCGCCGGCCATCGCCTCGCACACCACGGCATGGATGCCGGCGGCGGTCTCGATGGCCGGCAGGCCGAGCTTTGCACCCAGTCGCGCCAGCGCCGCTTCGGCCGCTGGCTTGTCGAGCGTCATGCTGCCGCCGAGGAAGAAGCCCGGATCGTAATAGCCCAGCAGCAGGTTGGCGTCGGTGACGGTGGCCTGCTCGCCGCCCTGGCCGTAGCAGGCGGCGCCGGGCGCGGCGCCGGCGCTGTGCGGGCCGACCTTCAGCAGGCCGGTCTCGTCGAGGCCGGCGATGGAGCCGCCGCCGGCACCGATCTCGATCATGTCGACGACAGGCGCCTTGATCGGAAGACCCGATCCGCGTCGGAAGCGCCGGACGCGGGCAGCCTCCATCATCGGCACCACGGCGGCGCGGCCGTTCTCGATCAGGCAGGATTTCGCCGTCGTACCGCCCATGTCGAAGGCGATGGCGTCGGGCAGCCCCGCTTCGCGCGCGAACAGAACGGTGGCGAGCGCGCCGCCGGCGGGGCCTGACTCGAGCAGGCGGATGGGGAAGGTGCGCGCGACGTCGGGCGCACAGAGCCCACCGTCGGATTGCATCAGCCGCAGCGTGCCGGCGAAGCCCAGCTCATCGAGTTCACGCAGCAGGCGTCCGATGTAGCGATCCATCAGCGGCTGCACGAAACCATTGGCGCAGGTCGTAGCCAGCCGCTCGTATTCGCGGATCTCCGGCGCCACTTCCGACGACAGGCTGATCGAGACGTTGGGGAATGCCTCGCGCAGGATGCGCCCAGCCGCCTCCTCGTGTGCCGGGTTGGCGTAGCTGTGCAGGAAGCAGACGGCGATGGCGGAGCAGCCGTCGGCGACCAGGCGCGTGCCTTCCGCCAGCACCGCGGCCTTGTCCAGCGGTTCGAGCACGCGGCCGTCGTAGCCCAGGCGCTCGGCGATCTCGAGCCGGCGATGACGTGGCACCAACGGATCGGGGAAGCGCAGGAAGAGATCGTAGATGTCGTAGCGCTGCTCGATGCCGAATTCGAGCACATCGCGGAAGCCCTTGGTCGTCAGCAGGCCCAGCCGCGCGCCGCGACCTTCGATCAGCGCGTTGGTGACCAGCGTCGTGCCATGCAGCAACTCGCCCACGTCGGCCACGGCAATGCCTGCCGCCGCGCAGATGGCGCGGATGCCGTCGAGCGCACCGTCCGCCGGGTCGCTGGGCGTTGTGAGGCATTTGTGCAGCGAGATGCCGCCCGTCGCGGCATCCAGCAACACGAAGTCGGTGAAGGTGCCGCCGATGTCGAATCCAAGCCGAAAGCGGGCGGTTGCGGGGTCAGTGGCCATGATTTCACCCTTCCGGCGACGGCGGAGCACGCAATGCTAGGCAAGTCCCATGCCGTGGACAAGCAGCGAGGGATCTCTGCTGTCACCCGCGCGTCATCGCGATATCATGCGGCGACATGTTGGAAAGAACGCGTACGCCGGTCTCCGGCCGGCACGATTGCCACGTCAGCATCCGGAATCTCCACAAGGCCTATGGCGACGTCGTCGCCGTCAAGGACGTGACGATCGAGGTGAAGCCGGGCGAGTTCCTGGCGCTGCTCGGGCCCTCGGGATCGGGCAAGACCACTCTGCTGATGGCGGTCGCGGGCTTCGATTTCCCCGACTCGGGACGGATCGAGATCGGCGGCCAGGACGTCACCTGGATGCCGCCGCACAAGCGCGACCTCGGCATGGTGTTTCAGCGCTACACGCTGTTCCCGCACATGAGCGTGCTCGACAACATCGCCTTCCCTCTGCGCATGCGAAAAGTGGGACGCGCGGCGCGCGAGGAGCGCGCCCGGGCGGCGCTCGCCACCGTGCAGCTCGAAGGCTACGGCGACCGCACGCCGGCGCAATTGTCCGGCGGCCAGCAGCAGCGCGTCGCGCTCGCGCGGGCCATCGTCTACAATCCCAAGGTCCTGCTCATGGATGAGCCCCTCTCCGCGCTCGACAAGAAGCTGCGGGAGGAGATGCAGGTCGAGATCAAGCACCTCCAGCGCGAGCTTGGCATCTCGGTGATCTTCGTGACGCACGACCAGACCGAGGCCCTCACCATGGCGGACCGCATCGCCGTCCTGAACTTCGGCGAGCTGCAGCAGGTGGGCGCGCCGAAGGAGCTCTACGAGCACCCGGCCTCCGCCTTCGTCGCGGGCTTCATCGGCGAGACGAATTTCTGGCGGGCGCGAGCCAAGGCCGATGCCACCGCTGGCGACGAGACCGAGGTCGAGCTCGACGGCGGCGATACGGCGCGAGTGCTGGCAACCCAAGCGTTTCGGCGCGACCAGGCCGTGCAGGTCGCGATTCGCCCCGAGCATGTCAAGCTCGCCCCGAACGCGAGCGGCATGACGGCTGCGATCGACGACGCGATCTACGCCGGCAGCATCACGACTCTGCTGGTGAAGACCAAGGGTCCGACGTTGCGCGTTCGCCTGTCTACACCCGACGAGGCCGCGGCCACGACACCCGGCGGCACCCTCTCTCTCACGTGGGAGGCCCGGCACGCGCGGGCCTACGCCGTGTCATGAGCAGGCGGCCCTCGACCTTCATGCTGGGCGGCCGCACCTACAGCCCGGCCGCGAGCCTGCTTCTCGCGCTGCCGTTCCTGGCGATGATCGTGCTGGCCTTCCTGCTGCCGCTCGGGATGCTGCTGCACGAAAGCCTGTTCGTGCCGTCCTTCAACCTCGCCAACTACGAAAAGGTCTTCGACCAGGCTGTCTATCTCCGCGTCATGGGGCGGACGCTCCGGATCTCGGCCTTCGTGACGATCATCACGCTGCTGCTGGCCTATCCGCTGGCGGCATTGATGGCACGCACCCGCGGCCTGCTGCTGGCCATCCTCCTGCTGGCGGTCCTGCTGCCGCTCTGGACCTCGGTCCTCGTCCGCACCTACGCCTGGCTGGTGCTGCTCCAGCGCAACGGCGTGCTGAACGATATCCTGTTCGGCCTGCACATCATCTCGGCGCCCACGCAATTCCTGCGCACCGAGGGCGCGGTCGTGCTGGCGATGAGCCACGTCCTGCTGCCCTTCATGGTGCTGCCGCTCTACGCCGCCCTGCGCGCGATCCCCAACGACTATGTCCGCGCCGCCCAGGTCTTGGGTGCCGGCAGTCTCTCGGTGTTCCGCCACGTCGTGCTACCGCTGTCGCTGCCGGGTACCTCGTCAGGCTGCCTGATGGTGTTCCTGCTGGCGATCGGCTTCTTCGTCACGCCGGCGCTGATCGGCGGACCGCAGCAGATGATGCTGGCGACGCTGGTGCAGCAGCAGGTGACGGAGCTGCTCAACTGGCCCTTCGCCGGAGCCCTGGTCGGCGTGCTGCTGCTGTTCGTCCTGATCCTGGTGATCGCCTTCAACCGCGTCGTGCGGCTCGACCGTTTCGTTGGTCAGGTATGAGAAGGACGCGCCCTGCCGCGAGCACGCTGGCCGTCTCGGCGGTCGCCTATGCCGTCACCGTCTTCCTGCTGCTGCCCACGATCCTGATCGTGCCGATGTCGTTCGGGCCCGACCAGTATCTGCGCTTTCCCCCGGCCGGCTTCACCCTCCACTGGTATGCGGTCTATTTCACCGATGCCGACTGGATCGGCGCCACGTTGTTCAGCGTCAAGATCGCGGTGCTGACGGCCATCGCCGCGACCCTCATCGGCACGCTGATTTCCGTGGCTCTGGTGCGCGGTCGCCTGCCGCTTAAACGCCTGTTCGAGCTGCTGGTCGTGGGACCGGTGATCGTGCCCAACATTGCGCTGGCGATCGCCATGTTCCTGGTGTTCGACCGGCTGCGGCTCACCGGCACGACCCTGGGCTTCGTGGCGGCCCACACCGCGCTTGCCATGCCCTTCGTCGTCTTCACGATCCTGGCCTCGCTCTATCGCTTCGATTCCGATCTCGAGCGTGCGGCCCTGTCCTGCGGTGCCAATCCCCTGCAGGCGTTCCTCCTCGTCACCCTGCCGCAGATCTCGCCCGGAATCATTTCCGCCGCCCTGTTCGCCTTCATCATCTCGTTCGACGAGCCCGTGATCTCGTTCTTCATCTCGAACCTCGACAACCGCTCGCTGCCGCGCAAGATGTTCGAGGATATCGACTACAACATATCGCCAACGCTCGCCGCGGTGGCCACAATGCTGACCGCGCTCACGCTGCTGGCGCTGGTTCTGGGCCATTTGCTGAAACGTCGTTCGAACCATCCGTGATCCGTATCGACCCCGAGGAGAGTTGCGATGAACATGAAGCGCCGTAGCCTGATTGCCGCCGCTGGCGCGGCCACCCTCCCCGGCCTGCGTCCCGCCTGGGCGCAGGGCAGCGGCGAGGTGATCATCGCCACCACCGGCGGCCTGATGACCAACAGCCTGCAGACGCATTTCTACAAGCGCTTCGAGGCCGACACCGGCATCAAGGTGCGCCCCGTCGCCATCGAGCTGCCCGACCAGTGGGCGCGCGCGGTCGCGGGCGCGCGCAGCGGCAGCGTGCCGTTCGACGTCGTGACGGCGACGCCACCCGACCTGATCCAGCACGCCGAGCTGCTGCAGACGCTCGACTGCACCGCCATGCCAGGGATCGTGGCCCATGCGCTGCCCAACAGCTGCATGACCAAGGGCATCATCCGCACCGTCGGCGGCATGGCGCTCACCTGGTCGAAGAAGGCCTTCCCCAACGGTGGTCCGCAATCCTGGGCCGACTTCTTCGATGTCGCGAAGTTCCCGGGACCGCGCTCGCTGCCCGACACCGGCGACCGCGAATGGTGGGTGCCGCTGGCCGCGCTGATGGCCGACGGCGTGCCGCGCGACAAGCTGTTCCCGATGGATCTCGACCGCGCCTACAAGAAGCTCGACACGATCAAGAAGAGCGTCGCAGCCTGGTGGAAGAGCGGCGACAATTCCATGCAGGTCCTGCGCGGCGGCGACGCGGTGATGAGCATGCTCTATTCGAGCCGCGCCGTGCCCCTGGCCAAGAGCGGCGAGTTCGACTTCACCTGGAACGGCGCCATCCGCGACACCGGCAACTGGGCGGTGCTGAAGGGCGGGCCGAATACCCAGAACGGCGTGAAGTTCCTCGACTTCTTCGTGCAGAACCCGGCCGAGCACCTGCCGTTCAGCAACGCCGTGAGCTTCGACTCCAACAACAAGGAGGCCGCCGCCCAGGTCCCCGAGGCGGATCGCCGCTTCCGGCCGAGCTATCCCGCGAACTACGAGAAGCTGGTCATCGCCGACTTCCAGTGGATCGCCGGCGAGCGCGCCAAGATGCGCGAGCGTTGGGTGAGCTGGCTCACGGCCTAGGCACGTCATGCTCGTCACCTATGCCGAGGCGGCCCACTGGCCGATCGACGCGAGGCGCCTCGACCTGGTCGAGGAGTTTCGCCGCAAGCCGCGCGGGCCGCACGGCGAGGAGCTGCAGAAGCTGCTGCATCGCATGCGCTGGGCCGGCGATTTCGAGACCGGGGGCGGACGCTACGTCCTCGTCGTCAAGACGCCGGGGAAGGAATGGCTGCTCGGCCGCCTGCCCCGTGAGCGCGGCAAGCCGATCGAGGTGATGGGCAATCGCCTCTTCACCTCGATCGCCGAGGGCGAGTGGGAGGTCTTCAAGCTGCGCTGGGAAGCGCTCACCGGCACGGTGCTGCCGGAGCATCTGAGGGAAGCGCTGGCATGACCGATACGACGTCCGTTCTCGGCTATGCCTGGCCAATGATCGTCTCGGCCGGCGAGAAGATCGCGTTTCATCTTTCGAGCACCACCTTGAAGAGCGCGGAGGCGGCGCTGGTGCGCGTGCGGTGCGCCGATCCCGACCCCGCCGGTCCCGGCCTGCGCCTCGCGGAGATGCCGACCACGCTCGACGGCACGCTTGCCCTCTCGCACCAGCCCCTCCTGCCGGGATCCTGCGCAGTAGTCGCCGATGCGCCCACGCTCGTGGAGTTTCAGTCCTTCACCGTCGGCGCCTTCGTGTGGCCGACGATGCCCGGCGCTCGGGGGCAAACGCTCGTCTCGCGCTGGAGTGATCGGGGCGGCGGCTGGCGACTCGGCCTCGATGCGGACGGCCATCTCGAATTCGAGCTGTCGGCCGAGGGCGAGACCTGGCGAGCGGCGACACGGCAACCTCTTCAGGTCAGGGAATGGGCGCTGGTCGGCGGCGCCTGGGACGCAGCGGCCGGTGTCCTGCGAGTCATGGTCCATAGCCACGACGCCCAGGGCGGACGCGAGCGGCGCGCCGTGGTCGAGGGCAAAGGGCCGACGACAATGCAATGGCCGGTCGGTGCTCCGCTGGTCATCGCGGCACAGGCCAAGGACGCGATCTCATACGGCGCATTCTACGACGGCAAGATCGATCGGCCGCGGCTCTACGCCGATGCGCTCGGTGTCGATGCGCTGCAGCGGCTTTGCGACGCGCAGGAGATCGTGCCGGCGGATGCAAGGCTGGTCGCGGCCTGGAACTTCTCGCTCGACATCCCCTCCTCCACCGTGACCGATATGTCGGCGAACCGGCTACACGGCGCGCTGCGGCAGATGCCGGCGCGCGGCATGACGGGCGCGAACTGGGACGGCAGCAGCGACCGCTGGACCGAACGGCCGGCACAGTACGGCGCCATCCATTTCCACAGCGACGACATGGCCGACGCGGAGTGGGCGCCTAGCGTCGAGGTCGCGATTCCGGCCGACTGGCGCAGCGGCTTCTACGCCCTGCGGCTACGGGCGCATCCGGCGGGGGCGGACCCCGTCGAGAGCTTCGTGGGTTTCTTCGTCCGCGCCGACCTCGGCAAGGCGCGCGCGCCGGTGGCTTTCGTGGCCAGCACCGGCACGTTCCTCGCCTACGCCAACAGCGCGCTGCGTCTCGACCAAGTCCATGCCGAGTCGATGCTCGAGGGATTGCTGACGCTGTCGCGCGACGACCTCTACCTGCAGGAGCATCGCGAGCTCGGGCTCTCGACCTACGACACGCACGCCGACGGTAGCGGCTGGTGCATCAGCTCGGGCAAGCGGCCGATCCTGAACATGCGGCCGCGCGGCAACGTGTTCAACTACGGCAACGACACGCACCTGATCGACTGGCTGGAGGAGACCGGGCAGGACTACGACATCGTCACCGACGACGACATCCATCGCCACGGGCTGCAGGTGCTGAAACCCTATCGCTGCGTCATCACCGGCTCGCACCCCGAATATATCAGCCGCGAGATCTGGGACGCCTTCGACGCCTATCAGCAGAGCGGCGGCCGGCACATGTACCTGGGCGGCAACGGCTTCTACTGGCGCATCGCCTACCATCCGACCCAACCGCACACGATCGAGATGCGGCGCGGCATGACCGGCCTGCGCACCTGGGAGGGCGAGGCCGGCGAGACGGCGCTCGGCTTCACCGGCGAGCCCTCCTCGACGTGGCGCAGCAACGGCCGTCCGCCGCAACGGCTGGTCGGCGTGGGCTTCGATGCCCAGGTGTTCACCCACTCCTCGCCCTATCGCTGGCTCGACGGCGCGCGCTCGCCTGCGCTCACCTGGCTGACCGACGGTATCGACCTCGACAGGCCGCTCGGCGATTTCGGCCTCCGCGGCAACGGCGCCGCCGGCGTCGAGGTCGACCGACTCGAGTTCACGCTGGGCACGCCACCCGGCGCCGTCTGGCTCGCGACGGCGGATCGCCTCGGCTACGGCGGCACGCCGGCGCCCGAGGAACTGCGGACCCTCCATCGCGGCGTCATGGGCGACCAGAATGCCCAGGTGCGCGCCGACCTGGTCTATTTCCCGACGGCCAACGGCGGCGGCGTCTTCTCGACGGGCTCCATCGCCTGGGTCTGCGCGCTCTCCCATGGCAACTACGACAACAATGTGAGCCGGCTCACGGGTAACGTGCTGCGGCGCTTCCTCGACGAAAGGCCGCTCTCTATTTCTTCGTGACGTTCCAGAACACTGTCGCCGGCGCCGCCACCATGCCGTCGATGTTCGTGCGCATTGCGGAGGGCTGGTAGAGCTGGCCGAGATTGACGAACGTTGGCGCGCCAACCCAGTGCTTTTGCAGGTCCATCGCAGTCTGCTTCCGCTTGACGGGATCCGTTTCCTTGGCGAAGGCGTCGCGCAGCCTCTCGATCTCGGGATCGCATGGCCAACCGTAGGTCGCCTTCTCGCAGGAGGCATTGAACAGGTTTGCCGAAACAGGGTTCAGGATATCGGCGGCACCCGAGTAGGTGAAAAGAGCGTTCCAACCGCCCTTGTCCGCCGGATCCTTCCGCGTGCGGCGGGTGACCAGCGTCTGCCAGTCCATCGTCTGCAGGTCGACCTTGAAGCCCGCCGCCTCGAGCTGCGCCTTGGCCACCGGTCCGAGGTTGACCATGGCGGAGATGTCGGTCGCCTGCAGGAGCACCACGGGCGTGCCGTCGTAACCTGCCGCCGTCAGCAGCGCCCTCGCCTTCGCAGCATCCTGGTTCAGCACCTCCTGCATGCCCTCGTCGGAGCCGAGCGGTGTGCCGCAGACGAAAGGGGCCTTGCAGACCTTGTAGTATTTGGGGTCGCCGATCGTGGCCTTCAGGAACTCCTCCTGGCCGAAAGCGACCATCGCGGCGTGGCGAACCTTGGGATCGTCGAACGGCTTTATCAGGGTGTTGAAGCGGAACTCGTACTGGCTGCCGATCGGATTGCTGTCGAACAACTTGATGTTCTTGTCGCCGGCCACGATCGGCAGCAGGTCGTGCGGCAGCGCCTGGACGATATCGACCTCGCCATTCTGCAGCGCGCTTACCTGGGTCTGTGGATCGGGAATCCAGATCCATTCGACACGCTCCATCTTCGCGACCTTGCCGCCGGAGAGACCCGCAGGCGGCTCGCCGCGCGGCCGGCTCACACTGTTCCGGGCGAACACCACCTTCTCGCCGGGCTTCCATTCGTCGGCCTTGAAGACGAAGGGCCCGGAGCCGATCACGTCCTCGACCTTGATCTGCGTCGTAGGCGGAGTCTCGGCGGTCTTCTTCGGCATCATGAAGGGCGCGCTCGACGACGCCTTGGCAAGCGATTCCAGCACCAGGCCGTAGGGCTCCTTCATCTTCATCCGGAAGGTCCGGGCGTCGACCGCCTCGAAGCCATCGCCCGAGGCCAGCATCTTCTGGCCCATCGTGTCGCGAGCGCCCCACCGCTTGATCGAGGCGATGCAGTCCTCGGAAGTGACGGGCTGGCCGTTGCTCCACTTGTTGTCGCGCAGGGTGAAGCTCCAGGTGAGCTTGTCGGGCGAGACGCTCCAGCTCTCGACCATCTGCGGCTTCACCTCGAACCTGTCGTCCAGGGCGAAGAGCACGTCCCAGACCATGTAGCCGAAGTCGCGCTGGATGTAGGCGCTGCTCCAGATCGGATCGAGGATCTTCACGTCCGATCCCATGGCCACCTTCAGGGTTTGTGCCTGGGTCGCGCCGGCGATGCTGGCCACCAGCAGCGCGACGATCGCCGATCTCGCCAATTTTCGCATCATCGAACCTCATTCGCCCGCAGTTGGGAAAGTTGTGCGGCCAGGAAGGTCTTGGCGCGCTCCATGATCGGCCAGGGATCGTGGCCGACGTTCGCCACTTCTTCGTGCGTCACCGTCACGCCGGCCTCGGCGAGGGACTGACGGAGTGCCCGCAGGCGCGCCGGCCGGGACACGCCCGCTGCATTGGCGCCCGGCATCCAGTATCGGCCACCTTCGCGATGCGTGATCTCATCGGCATCGAGATCGGCCGCGCCGACCAGTGTCTGGACGGGAACACGCCGCAGCGCGTCCCGGTCGAGCGTCGCGCCGAACCGATCCTGAAGGTCGCGCAGCCCCACCCACCAATCCCATTCGTCCGTCACCAGCGTCACCGAACCGGGCGCGCCGAGGGACGCGGCCCAGAGACGCTCGGGCCGGAGCAGCAGGAAGCGGTTCGCGAACTGCGCGCCGCCCGAGAATCCGAACAACCCGAAGCGGTCGGCCGGGACTTCCCAACGGGCTGCGACCTCGGCAACGATGTCGAGCAGGACCTCGTCGTAACGCAGGCCGGGCTCGCTCAAATACTTGTAGCCGTCGGGATTGCCGTCGCCGCCCACCCCGACCGGAAAGAGCGGGCAAAGGATCAGCGCATTGTGGCTCACGCCGAAATCCTCGAAGCGGTCGCGGAACTCCATGAAGGTGCGTGGGCTGCCATGGATGACCACAGCCAGCTCCGGCCGAACCGCGCGCGCCCGGTAGCCGGGCGGCACGTACAGGCAATAGGAGAAGCGCGGATCGCTGCGAGCGGAATAGACCGTCGTGCAGCCGATATCGTAAAGACCCAAGGCCATTGTTGATCCAAAATGTGCTCCAATTCTTGTCTTCCTCGGCCCGGAGCGCAAGCCCGTTCGAGGCTTTACAGATCGCCGCCGTTGAATGAACGATGGGTACATGAGTGCAGTAAAGCCGCGCGCGGCCAAAGGCGCGGACGCGATAGCCACCGCCATCTCGGCCGATATCGGCTCGGGCCTGCTCGGCAATGGCGCCTGGCTGAAGCAGGTCGACATCGAGGGCCGCTACGGATGCACGCGGGCCGATGCGCGACGCGCGCTCGAGGCGCTGGCCATCAAGGGGATCGTCCAGCGGATCCCGCAGCGCGGCTACTACGTCACGGTGATCGACGAGAGCAGCCGCCGTGAGCTCGTCGAGGTGCGCGTCCTCCTGGAAACGGCAACTGTTGCCAGCATCGTCGAGCGGGCGACCGCCAGGGACATAAGGGATCTACGCCGGCTTGCCGCCGACTTCGCCAGGGCGGCCCGGCATGGCGACATTGCCGAGAAATACGCGGCGAACCGCGCCTTCCACGTCCGCTTCACCGAGCTTTGCGCGAATCGGGAGCTGGCAAAGCTCGCCCTGGCCGTCCAGGGCGACCTGCCGACGACACCCATCGTCCAGTGGCGGTCGCAGGCGCGCATCGAGCAGTCCTGCAGGGAGCATTCGCTGATGCTCGACGCGCTTGCGAAGCGCGATGTCGCGAGGTTGACGGAGCTGATCGCGCTCCACATTCGCCAGCCGCGCGAAACGACCGGTCGCCTCAGTCGAGGCGCGCGCCGGTCTTCTTGACGATGGGCTCCAGGCGCTCGAGGTCGGTGGCGAGCGTCTTGGCGAGCTCCTCGGGCGTGGAGGACGCGGGCTCGGCGCCCAGCGACACGATGCGCTCCTTGATGGCATCGGAGGCAAGGATAGGCTGCAGGGCGGCGTTCAGCCGGCCGACGATCTCGGGCGGCGTTCCGGCCGGCGCGAACAGGGCGTGCCAGCCCGACGCCACCTCGACGCCGTTGATGCCATGGGCCGCCAAGGTCTTGACCTGCGGCAGGGCCGGCAGCGGGTTGGGGCCGATGACGGCCAGCGCCTTCAGCTTTCCTGACTGGATATGCGACATGGTCGTTGCCGAATCGAACATGAAGTCGATCTGTCCCGACAGCAGATCGCTCACGGCCGGTGCCAGCCCCTTGTAGGGCACGTGGTTGGTCTCGACGCCCGCCGATGTGTTGAACAGCTCGGTGGCGATCTGGATCAGGCTGCCGCTGCCGGCCGAACCGTAGTTGAGCGTCCTGGGCTTGGCCTTGGCCAGCGTCACGAAGGCCTCGACCGTGTCGACGCCGAGCTTGGGATGGACCACCAGGATGAAGTTGGTTCGCGCCGTCAGCGTGATCGGGGCAAAGCTCTTGACCGGATCGAACGGCAGCTCGCGATAGAGGAAGGGATTGAGGTTGAGCGTGCTACCGCCCGTGGCGAACAGCGTGTAGCCGTCCGGGGCGGCGCGCGCGACACTTGATGCGGCGATGTTGCCGTTGGCGCCGGGCCGGTTCTCGATCACGACCGGCTGGCCGAGGGCCTGCGACAGCCGATCGCCGTAGGAACGGGCGATGGTGTCGATCGAGCCGCCGGCCGTGACGGACACGACGATATGGATGGCCTTGGACGGATAGGCCGCCTGGGCGTGGGCGCGCGTGCCGACCAGGAGGGGTGCAGGCAGGAGAGACAGCAGCGTGCGGCGCTTCATCGACGGGAACTCCCGGTCTTGGCAATGAAATCTGTGAGGAGCGAATTGAAGGTCTCGGGCCGCTCGAGATAGAGGGCGTGCCCGGCGCCATGCACGATATGGACCGGCGCCGCGGGCCTGACCGACGCGGCCTCGATATTCCGGGCGGGCGGCGTGATCACGTCGCCGTCGCCGTAGATGAACTGCACCGGCATATCCGCTGGCAGGCGAGCGATGTCGGCCTTCACGTCGCCGGCCGCCAGCATGCGCGCGGCCTGGGCGTAGCCGTCGGGCCGAACGGCGGCCATGGTCTCGACGACGCGCCGGATCATGACAGGCGTCGCGTCCGCCGCCAGCAGGCGCGGCCCGCGCTGCTCGGCCATCTGGCGCGGACCGAGGGTCGCAATGTCGCCGAGGCGCTGGCCCAGCAGCTTCTCGCGCTCGGCCGCAGGCAGGTGGGCTTGGCCTGCGGCGACGCTGGCGAGCGTCAACGACAGAATGCGGTCGGGATGGTCGGCCGCGAACGACGCGGCCATGAGCACACCCAGGGAATGGCCGACCAGATGGCAGGCGGGAATGCCGAGCCCGTCGAGGAACAGGCGCAGCGCCCTCGCATAGTCACGGGCGACAGGCGATTGCGGCGCGAGGCTGGTCGAACCGCCGTAACCAGGTGCGTCCCAGGCGACGACACGAAAGGCGCCCGACAGCGCAGAAAACTGATCGTCGAAGGCGCGCGCGGCCGAGCCGATGCCGTGCAGCAGCACGAGCGGCGGCCCAGCCCCCGCCTCGCCGTAGGTGAAGACCGTGTTGCCGATCTCCAGCCGGCGAGGCGCGATCGTCTGTGTCATGCCGCTTCGAAGACGACGGTCTCGGCGGCGGGCGAGCCCACCACCATGGTGAACTGCGCATCGACGAAGCCGTCGTTGCGGAAGTAGTGCGGCCGGCCGGCCGGATTGAACAGCAGGTCTCGCGCGCCGAGACGGCGCTCGACGATCTCGCCATCCTGCTCCCAGCCGACGGTGACGGCGCCTTCGAGGACAAAATAGGTGTCCTCGACGTCGCGCACGTAGGGGCGCACAGCGACACCCTTGGGCAGATGGATCATGTCCATGCGATAGCTGTAGGCCGGCGCGCCACCGTCGCCGACGTAAGCGAGGCGCGCAAAGCCCGCTCTGTCCCACACCGCGACGCGGTCGCGGTAGCGCACGACATGCTTGCCGAGCTCCTGGTGCCGGCGGTCGGTGCTCTCGGGCGAGAACAGCTGGATCTTTTCCGGGCCGGGCGCGCCGAAGCGGCGCGACAGCTCGAGCTCCTTGTTCTTGGGATGGCAGACATGGACCGGCATCTCGGGCGTGCCGCTGCCCACGGTGATCTGCATCAGCACCGGCTCGACGCCGTCGTTGCGGAAGCCGTGCGGCCGGCCGCTCTTGTTCAGCAGCATGTCCTTGGGCCCGAGCTTCACCTCGACGACCTCGTCGCCCCACACGGTACCGACCGTGAGCACGCCCTGCAGGATGAAGAAATGCTCCACGACCTCGTGTGCGTGCGAGGCCGCGAACTTGCCCACGGGCTGGTTCACCAGGCTGAAGGTGAAATGCTCGGCCTTCAGCGTCGTGGGATCGTTCGACTTGGGCGAGCCGCCGGCACCGACATAGCGCAGCTGGGCGCGCAGCAGGTCGGGGAAGCCGCGGCTGGCCGGGAAGGCGTCCCAATCGAACGTCTTCTCGGTGAACAGGCCGGTGTAGGCGCGCATCTCGCGGGCGAGGGTGCTGGGCTGCGGTGCAAGATTGGTGTCTGGCATGTCACTTCCTCCTCAAGAAATCAGGACGGGCTCTTCGTCGCGTCGGGTGCCGTGCGGCAGAGCCAGCGCGAGATTTCCGCGGCGGCCCCGAGCACGGCTTCCTTGAGGTCGCCGTGCATGGCGTGGTCGTCGATATGGGCATTAACGGCCGTGACGTTGATGGCCGCCAGGATGCCGCCCGAGCTGTCGCGCACGGGGGCGGCGATGGCGCTGACGCCCGCCTCGAAGAAAGACTGGCTGACGGCATAGCCGCGCGTGCGATCCTCTGCCAGCAGCGCCTTCAGGGCCTTCAACGTCGTCGGCGTCTGCTTGCTGAAGCGCTCCAGTGGCTGCTTGCCGAAAAGCCGCTCCAGCTCCTTGTCGCCCATCTCGAAGATGGTCATGCGGCCCATGATGGTGGCATGGACGGGAAAGCGCGTGCCGATGCTCACGCTGCTGGCGATCGTGCTGCGGGCGGCGAAGCGCGAGACATAGATGATCTCGCGGCCGTCGCGGACCGCCATGTGCGACGACAGGCCGGTGCGGTCGCGCAGCCGCTGCAGGATGGGCTGGGCCAGCTCGACCATGTCTAGCGAGGCGAGGTACTCGAAGCCGCGATTGAGCAGAGCCGGCCCGAGGCTGAAATGGCGCTTGTCCTGCTCGCAGCGCACATAGTCCATCGACTGCAGCGTCTGCAGCAGGCGGAAGACTTTCGTGCGCGGCAGCGAGAGCTTGAGCGCGATCTCGGGCGCGGTGAAGCTGCGCCGCTCGCCGCCGAACAGCGACAGGATGCCGAGCCCCTGCGCGAGCGCGGGAACGATGTATTTGTTCTCGGCGGGAAGCGGAGCGCTTGCCATTTGAGAGCCCTGGAAATCCTTCACGTCAGTTGAACACGAAGCCGCCGTTGACCGGCAGCAACTGGCCGGTGACGAAGCCCGCCCCCTGCCCCAGCAGGAACACCACGGCGCCAGTCACGTCGTCGGGATGCTGCTCGCGCTTCATGGCGCGGCCCGAGACATAGTGCTGCTTACGCTCCTCCGGCACGTATTCGGTCGCCTCGACCATCACCAGGCCTGGCGCGATCGCGTTAACGGCGATGCCGTCGGGCCCGAGCTCGCGCGCCAGCGAGCGCGTCATCGCGATCACCGCACCCTTGCTGCCGACATAGTGCAGCAGGCGCGGTGCGCCCCAAAGCGCGGTGTCGGAGGCGAGATTGACGATGCGGCCGCCCAGCGTCGACCGCCGCAACAACGGCGCCATCGCCTTGATCATGAGCCAGGTGCCGCGGACGTTCACCGCCATCACCCGGTCCCAGGTCTCGATGTCGATCTCCTCGAAGCCCTTGCCGCCGATGCCCGTCGCGATGGCGCCGTTGTTCACCAGCCCGTCGATGGCACCGCACTCAGCCGCGACCTTCGCGGCAAAAACCTCGATCGATGTCGGATCGCCGAGATCGACCGGCAGGAACACGGCCTTGGCCCCCGCCTCGCGCAGCGCACCGACCGTCGCCTCGCCCCAGTCCGCACGAATGTCGGCGACGACAATTCTCTCGGCACCGGCTGCCGCACAGGCTTGGGCGAAGGCGCGGCCCAGACCACGCCCGCCGCCGGTGACCAGGATCGTACGGCCCTGCAAGCTCATATCGCCAGCCGCGCGCGTGACGGCAGATAGTGCAGCACGCGCGTCTCGACGGCGACGACGATGCCGTAGAGGGCGATGCCGATAAGGGTCAGCATGATGATGGTGACGAACACCTTGGCCGTCTCGCCCGCGCCTTCGCTGAAGGCCAGCAGATAGCCCAGGCCCATGTTGCCGCCGACCAGCTCGCCCACCAGCACGCCGATCACCGCGAGGGTGGCGGCGATGCGCAGGCCCGCGAACAGCGGCGGCATGGCGGCGGGAAACTCGATCTTCCAGAAGACCTGGAACCGGTTGGCCGTGAACGATTTGGCCAGCCGCACGACGTCGGGATCGAGCGCCCGCACCGCCCCCAAGACATTGATCATCACCGGAAAGAACACGATCAGGATGCAGACCAGGATCTTCGGATAGACCGTGTAGCCGAACCAGATGATGAAGAGCGGCGCGAAGGCCACCTTCGGCGCGATCTGCAGTGCCAATATGTAAGGCGACAGCACGAACTCGGCCGTCGGCGACATGCCGAGCGCGAAGCCGCAGAGGACGCCCAGCATCACGCCCAGGATGAAGCCGACACCGACCTGCATCGCCGTGATCCCGGTATGGAACAGCAACCGATCGCGGGCGAGCATGTGCAGGAACTCCTGCCACACCAGGCTGACCGATGGGATGATGAACGGCGGGATGCCGAGCAGGCCCGGCAGCCATTGCCAGGCCGCCAGGAAGATCACGAACAGCAAGGCGCTGGCCACGACCATCCGGCGCACGCCTAGCTGCAGCATCGCGGGTCGCGCAACGCTCATTTGATGAACTGGTTGGTGTAGAGGTCCTTCACCGGCGTGGGCGTCTTGATCAGCCCCTCCTTGGCATAAAAGTCCTGCAGGCTCGACAGGCGAGCTTCGTCCATCTCGCCCAAGACCTTCTGGCCGCCGTAGACATACTGGTTGTAGAGCTTGAACGAGAGGGCGACGAAGTCCTCCTTGCCGGCGAGCTCGGGCGTGGCCTTCACGAAGTCGACGGCAGCGCCGGCCGGATCGGCCATGATGTCCTTCATGCCCTTCAGCGTGGCGCTCACGACCTTCTGGATGAGCTGCGGGTTCTTCTGGATGGTCTCGTCGGAGGCGATGATGGCCTGGGCCATGCTCTTGAAGAGCTTGTCCGAGGGGATCACCTCGATGTTCTTCTTCGCCATCATGATCTGGGCGGTCCAGTCGGGCGTCGAGGCGAAGGCATCGGCCTGGCCCGCGAGGAAGAGCTTCCAGACGTTGACCGGGCCGGCCGCCTGAGCGTTCACGTCGTCCTTGGTCATGCCCTGGCTCGCGAGCATGCCCAGCAGGGCGAAATAGGTCGTGTCCTGGTAGGCCAGCACCGTGACGGTCTTACCCTTGAGATCCTTGACCGTGTTCAGCCCCTTGTCCTTGTCGAGCACGAGCTGCATCAGCGCGCCGCCGCCCAGCACGGCCACCGACTTCACCGGCACGCCGTTGGGACGGACGATGATCGAGGTGTCACCGATGCCGCCGCCGATCACCGCATTGCCGGCGCCGACCTGCTTGGCGACGTCGACGCCGCCGCGCGCGACCTGAAAGGTGACCTCGAGGCCCTCGGCCTTGAAGTAGCCGCGCTGCTGGGCCAGCACGAAGGGACCGAAGGCCGGCAGCGAGATCGGCGCCGGCAGCAGATAGGTGATGGCCTCAGCCGAGGCGTGGCCCGAGCCCATCGTCATTCCGGCAGCGATGCAGACGCCGGCGAATGCCAGACGCAAATCTGAGAATTTCGACATCGTAGGTTCCCTCTTCCCCTGTGATTCGGCTAAGCGGCGGCCTGCTCGATTTGCAGCAGGTTCATCAGCTGGACGACATAGGCCGCGACCTTCGGATGCTGCCGGCGGCGCATCGGATTGTCGCGATCCGCGATATCGACGGTGATTTCCTCGATGATGCGACCAGGGCGCTGGCTCATCACCAGGATGCGATCCGACAGCGCCACCGCCTCGATCAGGTCATGGGTGATGAACAAGGCGGTCTTGCCGGTATCGGCAAGCGTGCGGCCGAGATCCTGCTGCAGCACCATCTTGGTCTGCGCGTCGAGCGCGGAGAAAGGCTCATCCATCAGCAGCACGCTGGGATCGACGGCCAGCGTGCGGGCAAGCGCCGCCCGCTGGCGCATGCCGCCCGACAGCTGATGGGGATAGTGGTGGACGAAATCCGGCAACCGGCATTTGGCCAGCAACGCGAGCGCTCGGTCGCGACGCTCGCCACGCGGCACGCCCAAAATTTCCTGCCCAAGCTCGACGTTCTCGACGATCGTGCGCCACGGCAGCAGCAAATCCTTCTGCAGCATGAAGGCGACGTGGCGGTTGGGCTTGGTGACCCGCTCGCCATCGACATAGACCTCGCCCGACGAGGCCGGATCGAGGCCCGATCCCATGTTGAGCAAGGTGCTCTTGCCGCAGCCCGACGGGCCGATCAGCGAAACCACTTCGCCATCGGCAATCGACAGGCTCACGCCTTCGACGGCCACGACGACGCTGCCCTGGCGCGGATTGGCGAAGCGCTTGGTGACATCGCGGAATTCGAGGCGCGGAGTCCTGGGCATCGCCGTCACCCGCGCTTTGCGGGGCCGGGCGCCGGTGTCGTCGGCGCCTTCTGCCGCCGCGTGTTGCCGTCGATGCCGCCCGCGATCGCCCACTCCGCGAACATCGTCGGGCTGGGGGCAAAGTCGCGCGGCTTCCAGTTCTCCGTCAGCACATCCTCGTCGGCATAGTATTCGACCAGCGCCCCGGCCGGATTCTTGAAGTACCAGAACAGCGCCGATGAGATCGGATGCCGCCCTGGCCCGAGCTGGGTCTCCCAGCCACAACGCGAGACATGCATGCCGCCGCCGATGACCTCGTGCAGATCGCGCACCGTGAAGGCCACATGATTGAGGCCGGGCTTGGCCTCCGGCGTCTGCAGCAGGAAGAGATCGTGATGGCCGCCGCGCGGCGAGCAGCGCAGGAAGTGCCCGCGGCCGGGATAGCGATCGGAGAGGCGGAAGCCCAGCCCCTCATAGAATTCCGTGGTCTGCTCCAGCGTATGTGTGAAGAAGACGACGTGCCCGACCTCGACCGGCTCGGCACGGTCATAGACGGGGCTCGGCTGGTCGATGCGGGCCGCGTGGCCCCAGACGTTGCTCGGCGTGCCTGAAAGCTCGACGGCACGCTTGCGCGTCACGCGAAAGCCGACGCCGGTGCCGTTGGGATCGATGCAGGAAAGAGTGCCATCGCGATCGCTGAATCCCGGCTGGCCGGCCAGGGGCGCCCGCAGCGCCTCGACGTCGGCCTGAGCCGCGACTCCCCAGATCACCTCACGCAGGGTCGAGCCCGCTTCGACCGCCGGCGGCAGGGATGGATCGTCGGTCTTGCGAACTCGGATCTCGCAGCCATTGAGGCTCTCGAAATCGAGGCCGTCGGCCGGCTCGCCCACGAGGTGCAGGCCCCAGTCGAGGAAGAAGCGCTTGCACGCTGCCACATCCTCGACGCCGTAGGTGATGCGGTCGATACCTTCAATGTTGGGCATGGCGGTCCACCGTGAAATTGGCGAAGGCATCGATCTCGACCAGCAGATCGGGGAACACCAGGCCCTTGATCTCGACCAGGGTCGAGCAGGGGAAGATGCCCTTGAAGAAGGCAGCCCGTGCCGCGTTCACCTCGTCCTTGAAGGCAATGTCGGTGAGGTAGATCACGAGCTTGTAGATATTCTGCACGCCGCCGCCGGCCGCCTCGACCAGCTCGGCGATGCGCTGCAGGATGGCGAGCGTCTGCTTCTCGACGCTGGCGCCTCCCGTCGCGACACCGTCCTTGCGCGCCGTGACGCCCGACAGGACGATCTCGTTGCCGACCACGAGGCAGTTCGACCAGGTCGCCTTCGGCGGCTCGGCCGTCGCCGGCACGGACACTTTATGGAAGGCGTTCACTGCGGGATCGCATGGCCAGCGGCTTCGAGCGCCTTCAGCTGCGCCTCCGCCTTGGTCCGGAACACGCGCCGCAGCCGGGCGACGCCCATATCGTGCTGGTAGAGGTTCTCGCGCAGGAAGGCATCGGGCTCGAACTGCTCCAGCATGACGCGGTCCTGCTCCAGCACCGCCCAGTGCCGCGCCTCCAACCGGTTCTTGTAGAGGAAGCGCCAGGTGTCGCGCTGCCAGCCCTCGACCTTGCGGCAACGCCAGTGGAAGACGGCGGCGCGCTTCTCGTCGATCGGCGTGTAGATGCCGATGATATGGAAGTTGCCGCCAGGCCCGCCGGTCGCGGGATAGGGAATCTCCAGGCGCAGCCAGTGCGCGCCGGTGTCGCAAAACTCCGTCCAGTCGAAGTTGACGTTGCGCTGGCCCTGCTTCTCGAACACGAAGCCCGCCTCGGTGTCGCGGACCTGGAAGGTCGCAGTGGTGTCGCCGAACGACATGGAATGCGACTGCCGGTGCAGGAACGTTCCGTGCATCGGGTCCATGACATTGTCGTAGACGTAGCGATAGTCGCCGCCCCATTCGCAGTAGCAGAGGAAGGAGCTGAACTCGGGCGAGGTGAGCTGCTCCGGCACCTGCAGCTCGATCGGCTCGGGATGCAGCTCGTCGCCGGCATAGGCGAAGATCGCGCCGCCGATTTCCCGCGTCGGGAACGACTTCACGCACTTCTTGCCTTCGAGCCGGGAGCCCGGGCTGCCGGGCACCGACACGACCGTGCCGTCCCCGCGCACCTGCACGCCGTGATAGCCGCAGGCGATGCG
>CANIRG010000009.1 GCA_947469635.1 Rhodospirillales bacterium
AATCACATCATCGCGACAGCCTCAACTCGCGTATTGCCAAATAAACCAAAAGGCTCACACGCTCTGAGGAGCACGCCGCAGGCGTGCGTCTCGAAGGATGGGCACACACGGGGTGCTCGTTCCCACCCTTCGAGACGCGCCCTACGGGCGCTCCTCAGGGTGAGGTTAGGTTTTGTGTCGCTAGGTCTTGATCTATCCCAGCTGCGCCACGAACGCCCGCAAGGCGTCGCGTGCGACCTCGACGCCCTTCTCGGCATCGGTACGGCGCTTGGCCAGGGCCTCGAGCTCCGTCTCCTGCTTGTCGAGCGTGGCGAGGTAACGACGCTGCAGGTCGCTGTTTGCCGGCACGCGGGCAAGGTTCTCGCGCAGGCGGCCCTGCTCCTGCACGATCTGCGTCCGTTCGGTGTCGGTCTGCGTCACCTTGAGCTGGGCCTGAGCGACCGTCTGCTGCAGCTGCAGGACCTTGATCAGGGCATCGCGGGTCTTGGCGTCGAATTCCGTCGCCTGCGAGTACAGCCTGATCTGGTCGGCGGCGCCGTCCAGCAGGCGCAGCTCCTGAACCTGCACGCGCTCCTGCACGACGTCGTAGCTGTGGGTCTGGTCGCCGCCAGGGAGCTGGAAGGTCATGCGATAGTTGCCTTCGCTGATCTCGACCCCCTTTGCCTCGGGCTTGGCCAGCGTCCAGCCGGCCAGGCGCTGCTGGACGATGACGAGCTGTCGCGGCTCCTTCGCCGGGCCGCGCACGCGATAGGTCGTGGTCTGGCGCACCAGCCGCGAATAGCGCAGCACGCCCTGGACGATGCTGCCGGTGGCCAGACGATCCGTCTGCGTCGAGTCGCGCTCGATGATGATCTTCTCGTCGAGCGCATAGGCGAGCAGCCGAGTCTCGCCCGTGGGAAAGCCCGAGAGGCGGGCATCGCCGACATAGGAGACGCTGCCGACCTTATCGCGTTCGTAGATCGTCAGGATCCCGGGCGGCAGGCCCGAATCGCCGTCGTTGGTGAGGCGCACCGCGGCCAGCGGATTGCGGCCCGACGTGTCGGCCGGATAGAGCGCCAGCCGCGCCACGGGCACCTGCCGGTCGAGGATCGGGATGGAGAGCGTGCGGCCGTTCTCCACGGTCACCGAGCGCGGGAACTTGAAGACGACCTGCGTTGCCGCATCGGTCGCCTCGATCTGCTCGGCGCCACCGGCCACCGGCGGCGGCGGTGCTGCGGCGGGCCTGCCGACGCTGCGCTCCTGCATCCGGTTCGCGGGCGCGGGCGGCGGCGGTGGCGGCATGATCGCCCCCAACACCGCCCCTGCCATGGCGCCCTTGGCCGCCACGCCGCCGCGATCGACGTTCGGCATCAGCCGGCCGGCGACTTCGACCGGCACTTCCGGCCGCGTGACGTAGTAGGCCTCGTAGAGCGCCTGACGGAAGGCGACCGGTCGGCCGGACACCAGCGTGAGCTCGACGTCGGTCCAGTCCTTACCGCTGAGATTCTCCACCGTCGCCCAGCCCTGGAGGGCCGAGCGCGGTGTCGCCGGATCGCCCGGCAGGGTCAGGCGATAGGACGCCTTCCACACCGGTGCCTCGACGATATAGGCGACGCGCACCGTGCGCTTGCCCTGACCGCGCGACGAAAGCTCCAGCGTGCGGGCTTCCTTGGCGCGATTGGCCTGGATGGCGAGCAAGGCCTGCCCGACCTTTTCGCGCAACGTCGCATCAGTGAATTGCAGGTTCTCCGCGTCTTCGAGGATGAACTGCTGCAGGCCGCGCTCGGTGAACAGGGTCACGCGAGTCCGCTTGGTGGTCGTCTTGCCGTCTCCCAGCGCGACGGTCTCTTCCTCGACTGAGACAATGCGTCCCGACATGGCACGGCTGCCACCCGTCGAGATCTGTGCGCCCTTCAATGCCGACAGCAGCGCCGACGGCGATTCGAGCGACGCCTGGTCGAACGGCAGTTCCTTGAAGGCCTGCTTCAGCGGCTCGCGGCCGGGCAGGCTCAGCCCGCCGACCGCGCCCTTGTCGTCGTAGACCACCAGGCTCTTCAGCACGTCGTCGACCTGCTCGAGCGACACCGTGAGCTTCAGGGTGGCGTCGTTTTCGACCACCGCCTCGTACTCGAAATAGCCGAGGCCGCCCGACGACAGCATGACGCGCTTCAGCGCAAGTTCCTGTGCCGCGGCAAGGGTGGGCCAAGCCACAAAGGCCGTCAGGATCGCAGCGATCAACCGTTTCGTCATGAAGCCTCCCGCTCAAGTCTCGCGCGCACCCTGCATGCCGACTGTGACACAACCGGGGCAGGATTGGACGAAACTAGGCCAACGCGTCCTGTAAAGCCTCGAACGGCAGGAGGACACATTCCTGGCGCGACTTGTGATCCTTCACCGGCGCGAAGGCCGCGAAGGGCTCGCCGGCCTCGCCCGCTTCGCGGCCGAGCGCGCGCTCGGCATCGTGGCGGATCTCGGCGATCCCCGATTTGTCGCGGCCGACGGCGACGGACGCCAGTGCCGCGGCCGACGCCTGGCAGAGCAGGCAGCCGCGCACCTGATGGGCGATCTCGGCAATGCGCTCCTGCCCGTCGAGGCGCACGTCGATGGTGACGCGATCACCGCAGAGAGGATTGTCGCGGCGCGCCGACTTGGTGGGCGTTGCGAGCTTGCCGGCACCGGTCTTGGACTTGGCCAGTGTCACGATGCGCTCCTGATAGAGCTGATCGCTCATCGCAGGGTACGCGCGGCGTGCTGCACGCCCGTCAGCAATGCGTCGATGTCGCTGTTGTCGTTGTAGGGCGCGATCGACACGCGCGTCGTGCCGTCGAGGTCGAAACGCTCCATCAGCGGCTGGGCGCAGTGATGGCCGGCGCGCACCGCCACGCCGAAGGCATCGAGCGTCTGGGCGACGTCGTGCGGATGCACCCCGTCCAGCGTGAAGGAGACGACGGGGTAGCGGTCCTGAAGGCCGGCCGGGCCGAACAGGTGTGTACCGTCGACCGTCTGCAAACCATCCATCAGGCGCTGGACCAGCGCCATCTCGTGCGCATGCGCTGCCGTCCAGTCGAGCCCTGCCATCCATTTGCAGGCGGCACCGAGGCCGATGGCCGGTCCGATCGGCGGCGTGCCCGCCTCGAAGCGGCGCGGCGGTGGCGCCCAGGTGGTTTCAGCCAGAGTCACGCGGCCGATCATCGAGCCGCCGCCATGGAACGGCGGCATGGCTTCGAGCAGCTCGGGCTTCGCCCACAGCACGCCGATGCCGTTCGGCCCATAGGCCTTGTGGCCGGCGAAGACATAGAAATCGATGCCCAGCGCCGGCAGGTCGAGCGGCCCGTGCGGGGCGCGCTGGGCGCCGTCGAGCATGACCTTGGCGCCGACCTGCTCTGCTGCCGCCACGACCGAGCGCACGTCGAGCAGCGCACCGGTGACGTTGGAGATGTGTGCGAGCGAGATCAGCTTGGTGCGGGGCGTCAGGAGCTTCGGCAGGGTGTCGAGATCGATGCGGCCGTCGAGCGTCACCGGGATCATGTCGAGCTCGACGCCGCTCCTCTGCCGCAAGAGCTGCCAGGGCACGATGTTGGAATGGTGCTCGAGCTCCGACAGCAGGATGCGGTCGCCCGGCTTCAGCAGCGAGCCGTAGGAATAGGCCACGAGGTTGATGGCCGCGGTGCAGCCGCCGGTGAAGACGATCTCCATCGGCTTCACGCCCAGGAACCTCGCCACCTCCTCGCGCGCGCCCTCGTAGGACTCGGTCGCGCGCTCGGCCAGGCGATGGACGCCGCGCAGCACGTTGGCACGGCCCGTCGTCTCGTAGGTGCGGACGGCATCGATCACCGCGAGCGGCGTCTGCGCCGACGCGCCGTTGTCGAGATAGTGGATTGGCCGCCCGTCGATGATCTCGGAGAGGATCGGGAACTGCCGGCGGACGGAAGCGACGTCGAAGCTCATGATGTGCGTGCCCGCCATGCCGCCAGCGCCTCGGGGGTGTCGATATCGGTGATCGCGGCCTCCCCCGTCATCTCGACCTCGCAGACGAGATCGGCGTGCTCGCCGATCAGGTGCTTGGCGCCGCTGTCGCCCGCCAGCTTGCCCATGTCGGGGAAGAAGCGGCGCGCCCACAGCACGGGATTGCCGCGCTTGCCACCCACCGTCGGCACGCAGATCGAGCGGCCTTCGACGGGGCTGAAGGCTGCCATGAGGCGGTCGAGCAGAGGCGCACTCACGCCCGGCATGTCGCCCAGCTGCACGATGGCGGCATCGATGTCGCTGCCGAGCGCCGCGATGCCGGCACGCACCGAGGTGCTGAGGCCGTCGGCGAAATCCGGGTTGGTGACGAAGCGCAGCCGAGCCGCAGCCGGCACTTCCTTCTCGATGGCGGGCCTGACCTTGTCGGCCATGTGGCCGAGCACGACCACGATCTCGACCGCCTGCGAGGCGAGCGCCGCCTTGACCGCATGGACGACCAGCGGCTGGCTGTCGACATCGGCCAGGAGCTTGTTGGGGCCGCCCATGCGCGTGGAGCGGCCAGCGGCCAGCACCAGCACGGCGACGCGCGGCGCCTGCTGCGGGCCGGCATCCTCAGTGGCGGCGTCGCTGTCGTCGCGCGGCTGCGGGCGCGTGGGGATCTCGGCCAGCAGGCCGCCCGCGCCCATGCGCACGATCTCGGCGCGGCCCACCGTCAGGCCGGCGGCGAGACGCTCCAGCACCATGTCGAAGCCGTTGTACTTGGGCGACTTGGCGCAGCCCGGCAGTCCCAGCACCGGCTTGCCGTCGAGCTCGGCCGTGAGCAACAGATTGCCGGGATCCACCGGCATGCCAAAATGGAGGAGCTTGCCGCCCGCCTGCTCGATGCCGGCCGGTATCACGTCCTGGCGATCGACGATCGCCGAGGCGCCGGCGATCAGGAAGATGTCGCAGCCCTCGTCCTTCAGCTCCTTCAGCGCGCCTGCGATGGCGCCTGCGTCGTGCGTCACGCGGCGCTCGCCCGTCACGGTACTGCCGAGCGATGTCAGGCGTTTGCCGGTGGTGCTGAGCGCCTTGTCCAAAACCTTGTCGCGCGTGCCCGGCAGTCGGGTCTGCACCAGCCCCGCCTTCATCGCCTTGAAGGGCGCGACCGAGATCATCGGCCGGTTGGCCGACTTGGCGACATCGACGGCGCGATCCATCGCGGCGCGCGGCGCGCCATAAGGAATGATCTTCACCGTCGCCACCATCTGGCGCGGCGACACGCGGGCGAAGGGCGGCAGCGTGGCGACCGTCACCGATTCGTCGAGATCGTTCAGCACATCGATGCGCTCCTGGTCGATCACGGCCAGGCCTGCCTCGCGGGCGAAATGGTTGCAGCGGCCGGTGAAGGGCGCGGTGATCTCGATGCCCTCGCCCGCCAGCGCCTTGGCGACGGTGGCGGCCGCCAGATCCTCGTGAACATCGCCGGCACCCAACCGCGCCGCCACGATCTCCGTGACGCCGGCCGCCTTCAGCTTGGCGACATCGTCGCCCGACAACACCCGGCCCTTGGCGAAGTTGATTCCGCCCGCGCGCCAGCTGTGCGCCAGGATGGCGCCCGTGGCCTCGTCGATCGGGGTGTCGCCGAATTTCACGCCGCCGCGACCTTGGGCGCCGACAAGGCTTCGAGACGGCGCGCTCGCACCTCGACGATCTGGCCGAGGATGGAGACGGCGATCTCGGCCGGCGACTTGGCGCCGATGTTGAGGCCGATGGGACCGTGCACGCGGGCGAACTGCTCGTCTGTGATGCCGGCTTCGGCCAGGCGATCCTTGCGCTTGGCGTGGGTGCGCCGGCTGCCGAGTGCACCGATATAGAACACGTCCGTCTTGAGCGCGGCTTCGAGTGCGGGATCGTCGAGCTTGGGATCGTGGGTCAGCGTCACGACCGCCGTCGAGACATCGAGGCCCATCTCGTCGAAGGCCTCGTCGGCCCATTCCTGCACCACCTTGACGCCCGGGAAGCGCTGCCCGGTCGCCCAGGCACCACGCGGATCGACGACGGTGACGTCGAAGTCGAGCATCGCCGCCATCGGCGCCAGCGACTGCGCAATATGCACCGCGCCGACGATCAGCAGCCGTGCCGGCGGCACATAGACGTTGAGGAAGAATTTCTGTCCGCCGAGCTCGACCGTCTCGCTGCGGCCGATCGCCATGGCGCGCCGCGCCGCTGCTACGAGAGCAGCGTCATCGGCGAACTCGCCGTCGGCCTTGTCCGGATAGATCAGGGTCTCGGCAGCATCGTTCAGACGTGTCGCGAGCGTCACCGCCTGTCGTTGGGCACGAGCGGTCTGCAGCGCCGCCAGGGTTTCGCTTTTCATCGGATCAATTCACCTTCTCGACGAACACCTGGACCTTGCCACCGCAGGCCAGGCCTACGTCCCAGGCCTGCTCGTCGGTGACGCCGAAGTCGAGCAGCCGCGGCTTGCCGTCGGCGATCGAGGCCAATGCCTCCTTCACCACGGCGCCTTCGATGCAGCCGCCCGAGACCGAGCCCATCATGGCGCCGCTGTCGTCGACGGCGAGCTGGCTGCCGACGGGTCGCGGCGAGGAGCCCCAGGTGACGATCACGGTGGCCAGCGCGACGCCCTTGCCGGACGCCTTCCACTTGCCGACCTGGTCGAGGATTTCGAGTGCATCGCTCATGGTCTACTCCTTGCGCAATTCGGTCTGCCATCCTGCCAGCCGCCGGTCGGCCGGCCGAGGACCGGTGTCGAGGGCGGCGATCAGCCCAGCCAGGCTTTCGAGATTATGCACCGGCCGGAATTCGTCGACATAGGGCAGCATGGCCTTGTTGCCCTGGGATTTGGGTTCGTAGGCGCCATACCGCAAGAGCGGGTTCAGCCAGATGAGGCGGCTGCAGGATCTGTGCAGGCGGTCCATCTCCTCCGCGAGACCGGCCGCGCCCTCGCGGTCGAGCCCGTCGGTGATCAACAATACGACGGCGCCCTGCCCCAGCACGCGACGCGACCACTTGTTGTTGAACTCGTGCAGCGTCTGGCCGATGCGGGTGCCGCCGGACCAATCTTCCACCTGAGACGAGGCTTTGGCCAGCGCTATATCCACATCCCTATAGCGCAAGGCACGCGTGACGTTGCTGAGCCGCGTGCCGAAAGTGAAGCAGTAGACTCGGTCGCGGTCGTTGGTGATGGCGTGCATGAAATGCAGGAACATGCGCGTGTAGCGCGCCATCGAGCCCGAGATATCGCACAGCACCACGAGCGGCGGTGGCCGGCGCCGCGGCTCGCGCCGGCGCAGCTCGATCAACCCTTCGGGGCGCAACGCACGACGCAGCGAGGCGCGGAAATCGACGCGTGGTCCGCGCCGCGCCGGCTGGAAGCGCCGCGTGCGCCGCTCCGGCACGGGCAGGCGCAGCCGGGCGATCGCGCGCAAGGCCTCGTCGATCTCGGCCTGGGTCATCTGCTCGAAGTCGCGGCCCTGCAGCACCTCGCGATCCGACACGGTGAAGGTTGCCTCGACCTCGACTTCCGGCGGTTCGTCGTCCTCGGCCTTGGGCGCTTCGCCGCGACCCGGCTGCAACGCGTCCTGCAGGCGGCGGCTCAGCTGCTTGGCTCCTTCCTCCGCCGGCATGCCGACCGACGGCAGCAGCATCTCCATCATCTTCTCGAGCAGGCGCGGATTGCGCCAATAGACATGGAAGGCCTGGTCGAAGATCTCGCGCTGGTCGCGACGGTTCACGAACACCGAATGCAGCGTCCAGTAAAAATCATCACGCTTGGTGAGGCCGGCCGCCTCCACCGCTTCGATGGCGCGCAACACCTGCCCCGGCCCGACGCGAAGGCCTGCCGTGCGCAGCGTGCGGGCGAAGTGCACGAGGTTGGTGGCGAGCTTGCCCTCGCGCGGTTCCCCCTCACGCGGTTCCATGCGGGCCGGTCAGCCCAACGGCTGGGCGGCGATGTCGGCTTTCACCTTCTGCAGGATCTCGGCCGCCTCCGAGCCTTGCAGGCGCTGGATGTCGTCCTGGTATTTCAGCAGCACGCCCAGCGTGTCGTTGATGGTCCGGGGATCGAGGTCCAGCGCGTTCAGCTCCGACAGCGCCGTCGCCCAATCGATCGATTCGGCCACGCCCGGCGACTTGAAGAGATCGAGCTTGCGCAGTTCCTGGACGAAGCCAACGACCTGCCGCGACAGCCGATCGCTGGCGCCCGGCGCCTTGACCCTGAGAATCTCCAGCTCGCGCTTGAGGTCGGGATAGTCGACCCAGTGGTAGTAGCAGCGGCGCTTGAGCGCGTCGTGGATCTCGCGCGTGCGGTTGGAGGTGATGATGACGATCGGCGTCTCGGCCGCCTTGATCGTGCCGAGCTCCGGGATCGTGACCTGGAAGTCCGACAGGATCTCCAGCAGATAGGCTTCGAACGGCTCGTCGGTGCGGTCGAGCTCGTCGATCAGCAGGATCGGCGCGCCTTGCGAGTGTGGGCTCAGCGCCTCGAGCAGCGGCCGGCGGATCAGGAATCGCTCGTTGAAGATGTCGCTGGAGAGCTGGCCGCGGTCGTGCACGCCCTGCGCCTCGGCAAGGCGAATCTCGATCATCTGCCGCGCATAGTCCCATTCGTAGACCGCCGACGACACGTCGAGGCCTTCGTAGCACTGCAGGCGGATCAGCGGCCGGTCGAGCGTCTGGGCCAGCACCTTGGCAATCTCGGTCTTGCCGACGCCCGCCTCGCCTTCGCAGAACAGCGGTCGGCCGAGCTTCAGCGCGAGATAGAGGACGGTGGCGAGGCTGCGGTCGGCGATATAGTCGCCCTGCTTCAGCAGCTCGATGGTAGCGTCGATCGACGCCGGTTTGTCGGTGGCCATGTCTCTCCGATATGATGGGAAAACAGCGCCAGTTCAAGCGCTTGGGAGGAATCAATGCAGGCGGGGTTGTTCAAGGGTAAGACCGCGATCGTCACGGGCGGTGCGCGTGGCATCGGATTGGCCTGCGCGGCCAGGATCGCGGCCGGTGGCGGCCGCCTGGCGCTGTGGGATCGCGACATCGATCGTGCGAAACAATCCGCCGCATCGCTGGGCGATGCGATCGCCGTCGAGGTCGACGTCACCAGCGAAGACTCGATCGCCAAGGCGCTGGCGACCACCGAGCTTCAGCTCGCTGCGCCGGACATCCTCGTCGCCAGCGCCGGCATCACCGGCCCGAACACCACGGTCGTGCAATATCCCGTCGATGCCTGGCGGCAGGTGATCGAGATCAACCTCACCGGCGTCTTCCTCAGCAATCGAGCGGTGGCCGCCGGCATGGTCAAGCGCGGCTGGGGCCGCATCGTCAACATCGCCTCGGTTGCCGGCAAGGAGGGCAACCCCAACGCCTCGGCATATTCCGCATCGAAGGCGGGCGTGATCGGCCTTACCAAGTCGCTCGGCAAGGAACTTGCTACGTCGGGCGTGCTGGTGAATTGCGTGGCGCCGGCGGTGGTGAAGACCGAGATGTTCAGCCAGATGACCGAGCAGCACATCAACTACATGCTGTCGAAGATCCCGATGAACCGCTTCGGCGAGGTCGAGGAGGTGGCCGAGCTGGTCTCCTGGCTCGCCTCGCCGCTCTGCACCTTCAGCACCGCATCGGTGTTCGACCTCTCCGGCGGAAGGGCGACGTATTGAGATGAACCTCCATGATCTTACCCTGACCGAGCTTGGCGCTGGACTGGCCGCCAAGAAATTCTCCTCACGCGACATCGTCGATGCCCTGCTCGGCCGCATCGAGAAGGCCGACGGCAAGCTGCATGCCTTCAACGAGGTCTATGCCAAGGAGGCGAAGGCGCTGGCCGATGCAGCCGATGCGGCGCGGGCGAGCGGCTTTCCGTTGCCGGTCCTGCACGGCCTGCCCATCGTCTACAAGGACCTGTGCGACATCAAGGGACGCATCGGCACCGGCGGTTCGAAGATGTGGGAGAAGCGCATCGCCACCGAGACATCGAACACTGTCGAGAGGTTGACGGCGGCCGGCATGGTGCCGCTGGGCAAGCTGCACATGGTCGAGTTCGCCTTCGGTGGCTGGGGCACCAACCCGCTGATGGGCGCTCCGTGGAATCCCTGGGACCTGCAAACCCATCGCGTGCCCGGTGGCTCGTCGAGCGGCACCGGCGTCGCGGTCGCGGCGCGGCTCGCCCCGGCCGGCATCGGCAGCGACACGGGCGGCTCGGTGCGCATTCCCTGCGCCTTCAACGGGCTGGTCGGGCTGAAGGTCACGTTCGGCCGCATCGGTCTCTCCGGCACGATGCTGCTCGCCTGGACGCTCGACTCGATCGGGCCGATGGCGCGCTCGGTCGAGGATTGCGCGCTGATGCTGAACGCATTGGCCGGGCCCGATCCGCGCGATCCGACGACTCTTGGCCAACCGCTGGAGGATTTCGCCGCGGCGACCATGCACTCAGCGATCAAGGGCATGCGCGTCGCCATGCCGGACAAGAGCGCCCTGCCCGACTTCATGCACCCCGATGTCGTCGCGGCCTGGGAGGCCTCGGCGAAGGTGTTCGAGAATGCTGGCGCCATCGTCGAGGCGGTGAAGCTGCCGGAGTGGTTCTTCGACATGCAGCGCGGCGCCGGCATCATCTCGACCTCGGAGATGTTCTCCCTGCACCGCGCCTGGATCGAGGACACGACCAAGGCGATCGGCCCCGGCGTGCGTGGCCGGGCGCTTGCCGGCAAGACTTTCGTCCCTGGCGCATACGCCGAGGAAATCCGGCGCATGGGCGAGCGGCGCGCCGTCTTCAACGAATGGATGCGTCCCTACGATGCGGTGCTTCTGCCGACGGTGGCGGTGCCGGCGATTCCCTTGACGGAAGTCGACGAGAATTCGCCGATCCCTGGCTACCTCACGCGGCCCGGCAACTATCTCGGCCTCTGTGCGCTATCGATGCCCAGCGGGTTCTCGGGAGGATTGCCGCTCGGCATCCAGATCGTCGGCAAGCCCTATGCCGAAGGAACGGTGCTGCGGCTCGGCAAAGGCTTCCAGGACGCGACCGACTTCCACAAGAAGGCGCCGGATCTGGCGAGCATCGGACTCTAACGCTGGGGGCGCGCCACTCCGTGGCGCGTTCTTCGTCGATCGAACACAAGACGCGCCGCGGAGTGGCGCGCGCCCAGCAATGAACTATCGTTGCGGCATTCCCTGCGGCACGATCGTCGCCACGATCGAGGCATCGAGCGCCTCGTACTCGTGGTAGCCGATCGTGGCGTAGAGTTCGGCGCGGGTCTGCATCTGGTCGACCATGCCCTGCGTGCCGCCGTCCCGTCGAAGCGCCGAGTAGAGCTTCTCCTGCGCCTTGTTGGCGACGCGCAACGACGAGACAGGCCAGATCACCATCTTGTAGCCCATGGCCTCGAACTCGCTGGCGGTGAAGAACGGCGTGCGGCCGAACTCGGTCATGTTGGCGAGCAGCTTCACGCCGGGCATGGCCTTGGCGAAGGCGCGGAACATCTCGGCATTGATGAGCGCTTCGGGGAAGATCGCGTCGGCCCCCGCTTCCAGATAGCGCTTCGCCCGTGCCACGGTGCCGTCGATGCCTTCGCTGGCGGCCGCATCCGTTCGCGCGATGACGAAGAGATCGCGACTCGCCTTTGCCGCGGCAGCGATCTTCGCCGCCATGTCGTCGACGCTTGCGAGCTTCTTGTCGTTGAGGTGCCCGCACTTCTTGGGCAGGAGCTGGTCTTCGATATGGACCGCCGCAGCCCCGGCCTCTTCGAACGCGCGCACCATGTGCATGACGTTCAGCGCTTCCCCGTAACCGGTGTCGCCGTCGACCAGCACCGGTAGGCCGGTGGCGCGGGCAAGCTGGCGAATGAAGAAGCAGACCTCGTCGACGGTGATGATGCCGAGATCGGGCAGACCCATCGATGCCGTCATCGCCGCGCCGGAAAGATAGAGCGCATCGAAGCCCGCGGCCCGCGCCTGTAGGCCCGCGAGGCCATTGTGGGCGCCGGGCATCGGCAGGATGCCAGGGCGCTCCAGAAGGCCGCGCAGGCGTCGGCCCGCTGTGGCGAGCGGCAGGTCGTCGGCAACGAGATAGGGCATGTGGCCTCAGCGGAGGATGAAGCGCGACAGCGATCCCATCAGGAGCGTGCCGGCGGTGGCGATGACGATGAGCGATGCGGCGATCGCGGTGACTCGACCGATCTCCCGGGACCGGCCATCGCCCACGATCAGGCGGTGGGCGACCATCGACGCCAGGCCGATCACCGCGAGCGTGACCGCCATGCCGAGAGCGATCGCCACCACGCCGATGATCCCGGCCCAGATCACGCCCAGCGCCATCGATAGCAGGATCACGATCAGCGCCCCGGCGCACGGTGCGATGCCGGCGGCGGTCAGCAGCAGCCAGCCGGCCAGGGTTCGCCGCGCACGCACGGGATGATGGTGGCCATGTTCGTGGGCATGATCGTGGCCATGCTCATGGTGATCGTGATCGTCGCCGTGATGATGCTCGTGCAGCCGCCCCGTCAGGCCGGCCCACAGCCGCCAGAACCCCACCATCAGGATCATGACGTAGGAGATCATCTCGACGTTGCGTGCCTCGCGCAGCGCGCCGAACAGGCCTGCCGTGAAGAACAGTTTAAGGACCGCCACCAGCAGCAAGGCTGCCAGCGTGTGGGTGAAGGCGATCCAGGCGCCGGCGAAGATGCCTTCCATCCAGCCGTAGGGACGCGAGCTGTCGAGGAAGTAGGCCACCACCACCGACTTGCCGTGGCCAGGCCCCAACGTGTGCACCACGCCATAGCCGAAGCAGATGATGACCAGCGTCCACAGCGCCAGCGAGCCGGAGCCCGACTTGACGTCCTGCAAGGCCGTCGACAGCGAGCGCTGGATGCGCTGCTGATACTCCGCCGAGAAGCGCGCCAGCTCCTGGAGGCCATCGCTGAAGATCAAGGCGCCGACCAGCCCGGCCAGGAGCGCCACCCCGACCCACAGGAAGGGCGAGCGCAGGAGACGTGCCTTCACGGTGAGCGACATGACACCACGCCCGCGAACACCGGATAGCCGCGCACGAACTCGGCCTTGTGCTTGGGATTCTGGCCGACCGTGCAGCCGGCCGGAATGGCCTTCTTGTCGACCTCGATGCGGATGAAATCCTCCGGGTCGTAGGTGACGATCGACACCGACGGCACTGGCTTCGGCAGCTCGAAACGCATGATATAGACCAGCGTGCGCGGCCCGCGCTTGCGCGGGATCGGCGGCTCGTTGACGCGCTTGTTCTCCGGCATCGGCATTCCAGCGTCGCCCGCGGCCTTGTCCCAATAGGGCGGCACGAAGCTCGCGGGATCGTCGATGCGGGCGCTGAAGGTCGGCCGCTTCGGCGGCCGGAAATCCTTGTCGCCTGTGTTGAGCCAGGTCATGTAGCCGGAGCTTTCGAGCTCCTTCATCATGTCGCCCGCGAGCGCCTTGGCTTCGGCCGGCGAGATCTTGCCGTCGCCATTCTCGTCGATCAGCGGGATCTCGATCTCGCTCGCCGAGGGATCGAAGCGCCATTCGAGCTCGACATGGGTGAGCTTGCCGTCCTTGCCCACGACACGCACCTGCTGGGAGATCCAGATATGCGGATGGGCAAGCGCCGCCACGGGCAGGAGCAGCCCGAGCAGGCAGGAGAGGATTGCGAGCGTCTTCATGTTCCAATCGGTCGCGGTTTGCCGTCGTCGTCGATCGCCACGAAGACGAAGGTGCCATGGGTCACCTGGATTTCGGCGGCATCATGGCGTCGCTGCACGATGGTCTCCAGGTCGATGGTGATCGACGTGCGCCCGATGCGCGCGACCTTGCCGTAGATCGACACGATGTCGCCGACCTTGATCGGCTGGACGAAGGTCATGGCGGTGATGGCCACGGTGGCGACGCGCCCCTTCGCCGTGCGCGCTGCCAGCGTGCCGCCGGCGACGTCCATCTGCGACAGAACCCAGCCGCCGAAGATGTCGCCGTTGCCGTTCATGTCGGCGGGCTGCGGCACGGTCCTTATGATCGGATCGCGCAGGTTTTCGGCCATGTGGAACCCTGCCGGATGTTGTTGCTTTCCCACGATTTCCCTACCATACGAATGAAAGACCGGCCAATCAGCGATCCCCTCGCGCGGCCGTGGAAAGACAAAGAAAAGTCCATGGCCAAGAACGGCGATCTGTTCGACCGGTCGGGCGGCGGCAAGCGCGCCTCTGCGACCAAGGATACCTCCTACACGGCACGCGACATCGAGGTGCTGGAAGGGCTGGAGCCCGTCCGCAAGCGTCCCGGCATGTATGTCGGCGGCACCGACGAGCGTGCGCTGCATCATCTCGTGGCCGAGGTGCTCGACAATGCGATGGACGAAGCGGTCGCGGGCCACGCCGACACGATCCATCTCGAGCTGCTGGAAGGCAACAGGATCCTGGTGCGCGACAACGGGCGCGGCATCCCGACGGATCCGCATCCGAAGTTCAAGAACAAGTCGGCGCTGGAGGTCATCCTCACCACGTTGCATTCCGGCGGCAAGTTCAACGACAAGGTCTACGCCACCTCGGGCGGCCTGCACGGTGTCGGCATCTCCGTCGTCAACGCGCTGTCGGATGATCTGCTCGTCGAGGTGGCGCGCGATCGTCAGTCGTGGACACAGGCTTTTTCGCGCGGCAAGGCGGTAGGCAAGCTCAAGCCCGCCGGCCCTGCCCCCAACCGCCGCGGCACGACGGTCACCTTCCATCCCGACCAGGAGATCTTCGGCAAGCAGGTCTTCTCCGCCGAGCGCCTCTACCGCATGGCGCGCTCCAAGGCCTACCTGTTCCGCGGCGTCGAGATCCGCTGGCGTTGCGACAAGGCCGCGCTGCCCAAGGACGGCAGCATTCCGGCGGAGGATTCGTTCCGCTTCCCCGGCGGGCTGAAAGACTATCTGACCTCCGAGATCGGCCAGCGCGCCACGGTCGTGCCTCAGCCCTTCGCCGGCGAGGCCAAGAGCGAGGCCAACGGCACGGCAGGCGGCAAGGTCGAATGGGCCGTCTGGTGGCCCAACGACGAGGAAGGCTTCGTCCGCTCCTACTGCAATACCGTGCCGACGATCGAAGGCGGCACGCACGAATCCGGCTTCCGCAGCGCTCTGTTGCGCGGGCTGAAGCGCTATGCCGAGTTGACGGGCAATCGCAAGGGTTCGCTCGTCACGGCCGACGATGTGATCGAAGGCGCGGCGGGGCTCGTGTCGATCTTCATCGGACAGCCGCAGTTCCAGGGACAGACCAAGGAGAAGCTGGTCAGTGTCGAGGCGACCAAGCTCGTCGAGACGATCGTCGGCGACAATTTCGAGCATTGGCTGATCGGCGACAAGGAAGCGGCCAACGTGCTGCTGGAGCATGTCGTTGCCAAGGCCGAGGAGCGCCTGCGTCGCAAGCAGGATCGAGAGCAGCAGCGCAAGACGGCGACGCGCAAGCTGCGCCTCCCGGGCAAGCTCGCCGATTGTTCCAACAGCTCCTCGCAGGGCACGGAGATCTTCCTCGTCGAAGGCGATTCGGCCGGCGGCTCGGCCAAGGCGGCGCGCAACCGCGAGACCCAGGCTATCCTTCCCCTGCGCGGCAAGATCCTGAACGTGGCCAGCGCCAGCGCCGACAAGCTGCGCGAGAACCAGGAAGTGCAGGACCTGATCCAGGCGCTGGGCTGCGGCGCGGGCGCCCACTACAACGACGAGCGGCTGCGCTACGAGCGGGTCATCATCATGACCGACGCCGACGTCGACGGCGCGCACATCGCCTCGCTGCTGATGACGTTCTTCTATCGCGAGATGCCCAAGCTGATCGAGAATGGCCATCTGTTTCTCGCCCAGCCCCCGCTCTTCCGCATCACCAAGGGCGGCAAGACCGAGTACGCCCAGGACGACAAGCAGAAGGACGAGCTCATCCGCACCGAGTTCGGCGGCAAGGCCGACATCACGCGCTTCAAGGGCCTGGGCGAGATGCAGTCGATCCATCTGCGGGAAACGACCATGGACCCGACCAAGCGCGTGCTGCTGAAGGTCGATGTGCCGACGGCGGCCACGATCGGCGCCGACGGGACCGACGGACGTCGCGAGGCGATGCGGACCGCGACGCTCGTCGAGGATTTGATGGGGCGCAAGCCCGAGAAGCGCTATGCCTTCATCCAGGAAAATGCCAAGTTTGCCCGCGATCTGGATGTGTGAGGTCCCATGACTTTCTTCGGTAAGATCCTCGCTGCAGTGCTTGCCTGCGCTCCCCTGGCCGCCGGCGCGGCAACGCTGGGCGGCGTCGATTACGCCACCCAGTACGACTATCGCGAGTTCTATACGGCTGCGGACGGCAAGAGCTTCCGGGTCGTCATGCAGGGCAATCCCTTCCCCGGCGTGCCGGCTGACGATGTCGCCCGGCGGCTGCTGTCGCAGATGCAGGCGAACAAGCCGCAGCCCCGCCTCACCTTCACTTACGACAAGCCCGCCACGGAGCAGCGTCCCGACTACAAGGTCGTGTTCGTCTTCGATCCTGCCGGCGACCTCGGCGCCGATGCGGCCTGCAAGGGTGGCGACCGGCACAAGGCCGCCACGGCCGGACGCGTCTACGTCTTCGCCATCTACTGCCGCAACGACATGGCGCTGTCGCAGGTCACCGGCTGGACGGCCGCCGCCGGCCCCGACGATCCGCTGGTGGGCCAGCTCTTCAAGGACGTGTTCGCGACCCTGTTCAACTCCTCACCCGGCCTGAGGCCGCATCTCGGCGGCTCGTTCCGCTAACCGACGGCATGGCCGCCTGGTACGCGCTCGCCGACCTCGCCCTCTCGCGCCTCGACGCTGAGGCCGCGCACGGGCTTGCCATTCGGGCGCTCAAGACGGGTCTGGTGCCGGGCGATCGGCGGCCCGATCCGCCGTCGCTGGGTGTCGAGGTCTGGGGTCGACGCCTGCCCAATCCCATCGGTCTCGCCGCTGGCTTCGACAAGAATGCCGAGGTGCCTGACGCCATGCTCGGCATGGGCTTCGGCTTCGTCGAGATCGGCAGCGTCACGCCCCGACCGCAGGACGGCAATCCACGGCCGCGCCTGTTCCGGCTGCCCGAGGATCGTGGCGTCATCAATCGCATGGGCTTCAATGGGCAAGGCCTGGCGCCTGCTCTCTCCCGGCTCAAAGCACGCCCGCGCAACGGCTTCGTCGGCGTCAACATCGGCGCCAACAAGGACAGCGAGGATCGCACGGCCGACTACGTCACCTGTGCGTCGGCGCTGGCGCCGCATGCCGACTATCTGGTGTGCAACGTCTCCTCGCCCAACACGCCGGGCCTGCGCAACCTGCAGGGCCGCGAGCAGCTGGGCGACCTGCTGAAGCGCGTGCAGGATGCGATCGCCGGCACCCCCGTGCCGCTCGTCGTGAAGATCGCGCCCGATGCAACCGACGACGACCTCGACGACATCGTGGCCGTCGCCCGCGACTTGCGCATCGACGGCATCATCATCGGCAACACCACATTGTCGCGGCCGCCATCGCTTCGCTCATCGCGCAAGGACGAGACGGGTGGCCTGTCGGGCGCGCCTCTCATGAGCCTGTCGACCGAGGTGCTGCGCAAGACGGCCGAGCGGGTCGAGAAGCAGTTTCCTCTGATCGGTTGCGGCGGCGTGAGCTCAGGCGCCGACGCTCTTGCCAAGCTCCGCGCCGGCGCCACGCTGGTGCAGCTCTATTCGGCGATGGTCTACGAAGGCCCGCCGCTCGTCCGCCGCATCAAGGACGAGCTCGCGGCGCTTCTTTAGTTCACGCCTCGTCGAGATACTGACCGGCGTCGAACTTCACGTAGGCGTCCTTCTCGTCGAACGCCGTGCCGACCGGATCGCCGCCCTTGGCCACGATGTCGAGCTGCTTCTGCAGCAGCACCCGCAGCATCGACACGCCCTGGTCGGACGACATCAGATGCTCCTCGGAGTGGAAGGTGATGGGCCCCTGTCCAACTTGCGCCTCGGCGTCGCCGGGGAACTTCTGGTGCTCCTCGGGCGTGAGCTCGGCCCAGGTCTTGCCGTTGTAGCGCGACTTGAACTTGGTGAGTTCGCCCTTCTCCTTCACCCGCCCGGCGACGTAGATGCGGTAGTGGGTATCGTCGATGGGCACGGTCCAGCCGATCGATTCGACCATGCCGTACTGCGCCACGCGCGGATTGGCGACGACGCGCAGCGTCGGGATCACCGCCTCGGTGACGCGCCGGAAACGCTTGCCGTCGGGGCCGGGACGGATCGAGGTCGCCTTCACGCCCATCGGGCCGTATTCGAACTTCACCTTGGGAAAGCTGTTCATCTGCTCGACGAACTGCGGGCCGCTGAAGGTGCCGTGCAGGATCGGCACATGGTAGGGATCGACCACGTTCTCGAAATGTTGCAGCCAGTTGCAGGGCGCGATGGTGATGCCACCACTGCCGATGCTCGAATCGTCGGTCTCGACGAATTCGCCCGGCGCCATGACCTCGAGGCATTCGTAGCGCGGCAGGAGCGGTTTCTTCGCCGGCGGGCCGAGATAGGCGAAGACCAGCCCGTAGCGGTCCTCCGCCGGATACCAGGGCTGGCGCACGCGCTGGCATTGCGCCCCCGTCGGGTTGGGCTCGCACGGCATCTCGAGGCACTTGCCTTCGATGTCGAACAGCCAGCCGTGATAGCAGCAGCGGATGCCGCGCTCCTCGATCTTGCCGTAGTACAGCGTGGTGCCGCGGTGGCAGCAGCGCGGATAGACGAGGCCCGGCCGGCCCTGCCCGTCGCGAAAGAGGATCAATTCCTCGCCCAGGATCTTCACCGGCCGCGGCGTGCCGCCGGCATCGCTGCTGAGGCCCACCGGATGCCAGTAGCGTCGCAGCAGCTCGCCCATCGGCGTGCCGCGTCCCACTTCGGTCAGCTTCGCGTTGTAGGTGGGCGGCGGGAGATCGTAGGCGGAGCGGACGTCGAGGCTCATGTCATTCCACCTTGGCGCCTGATTGCTTGATGAGATCGGCCCAGATCGGCGTCTCGCGCGTCAGCACCGATGCGAGCTCGCCCGGCGTCGAGGCGATCGGCGTCTGGCCCTGCGCGACCAGCTTCTCGGCGACGGCAGGATCGGCCAGCACCGTCTTGATCTCGCGCTGCAGGCGGTCGACGATCTCCTTCGGTGTGCCAGCCGGTGCGTAGGCCGCCACGAACAGGCTGAGGTCGAAGCCCGGCACGAGCTGCTCGGCGAACGTGCCGAGGTCGGGCATCGAGGCCGAACGCTTGGCGCCGGCGGCGGCGAGCGCCCTCACGCGGCCAGCGGTGATCTGGGCCTTGGCGCTGACGGGGCTGGCCCAGGTGAGGTCGAGCGTGCCGTTGGCCACGTCCTGCAGCGCCGGCACGTCGCCGCGATAGGGCACGTGGCTGTACATGCCTCCCAGCGACTTCTCGAACATCAGCCCGTAGAGATGGCCCGACGAGCCGATGCCCCAGCTGCCATAGGTTGCCGGCCGTCCCAGCCCCTTCACCCAGGCGGCCATGCCGCGCAGGTCGCCGAACGGGGCATCGGCCTTGACCGCGAGCAGGATGGTGCCGAGCGACACCAGTGACACCGGAATCAGGTCCTTCGCCGGATCGAACGGCAGCTTGTTGTAGAGGGTCGGGTTGTTGGTGTGGGTCGAGTTGGTGGTGATCAGGAAGGTCGAGCCGTCGGGCGCCGCCTTTGCGACGATATCGGAGCCGACGATGGTGTTGGCGCCGGGCTTGGGATCGACGAGCACCTGCTGGCCGAGGCGCGTCGACAGCCCATCGCCGATGACGCGCACCAGGGCATCGATCGCGCCCCCCGGATTGAACGGCACGACGATGCGCACCGGCTTGGTCGGCCACGCATTCTCCGCCCGCGCCACGAACGGCGCAGCGAGCATGGCGGCAAGCATTGCCCTTTTTGTCATCCTGAGCGTCGCGAAGGATCTCATGGCGTCTCACCAATCTCAGGCATCAGGTCTTCCCACCTCGGATTGGCCGCACGCACCAACTCGTTCTTGCGAATGCGCTTCCAACCCTTGAGTTGCTTCTCTCGAGCGATGGCTTCTTCGATCTGCTCGAATTCTTCAGCGTAGCCGAGTCTCGTGATTTTGTATTTCTTCGCGAACCCGCTGCCTTTGCCGCTCCTGTGTTCGAAGATGCGACGACCGAGGTCGTTTGTAACACCAATATACATCGCGCTGAGCGAACTGCTCGTCATGATGGAGACCCAGTACCGGTGCTCTCTCACGGAGCGTCACCGGCCACGGGGGCCATGAGGTCCTTCGCTTCGCTCAGGACGACAGAACTTTTGGCTTGGCTTCATCTGGGACGCGAGCGGCCCGACACGGAGCAGAACACCAGGGAGACCGTCCCTGCCGCCTCGCGCACCTGGGTGCCGTGACGGCCATAGTCCTTGGGATCGATCGACGTGCCGCCGCGCGTCACGGTCGCCACGTCCTTGGGAAGGACGTCCTTTACGCGGGACATCGGCGTCGTCGTCAGCCGGGCGGAGCGCTCGGCGTAGAGGATGGTGACGCCCTGCACCGCGCCGGTGCGATCGACCTGCGGTCCGCCCGAGATGCCGCCCAGCGCACCGGAACCGGGCGGTGAGCGTTCCTGCTCGGCCCAGACCCATCCTTGTTCCACCGGCTTGCCCGGCTTTCCCTGGCGGATACGGGCCATGCCCACGAAGCGCGTATAGACTGAGGTTGGCTGCCCGTGCGGATAGCCGAAGTGGAAGCCCTCCTGGCCCATGACCGGCAGGCGCTCGGTGAGCTCGATCCTGGGCGGATCCTGCGGCGCGCCGGTGGTCGCGATGGCGACGTCCGCGACCGGATGCAGCGATTTGCCGGTGATCGGCCGCCATTCGTCGCGCACTCGGACATAGGACTTGGCGCAGGACTCGAGGACATGGGCGGCGGTGATCCAGGTGCCGGGAGCGACCAGGAACGCCGTGCCGATCGAATCCTCCGGCTTGCCCTCGTCGCCCTCCACGAGCATGTCGAAGCCGGGCTTGGTCGGCGTCTGGCCGGTGGGTGGCGCGGCCGGCACGGCGTTCGACCAGGCCTTGCTGTCGATCGGCGGCAGCGGCCGTCGCGGCGCCTCGTACTCGCCCTCGTCGCTGAACACCTCGTAGATCGCGTAGATCGACGCCACGATGACGATCCACATCACAAGCCGCCGGACGACGCTTCCCATGACCGATCCGTCAGCCGGCGATGGCGGCGGCGTTGATGATGCCCACCGCGAGATGCGTCGACCCCAGGGCCAGGGCGGCCGCCATCTCGCCGCGCTCGATGCGGGGCGTGAGGTCGCGGAACACGAAGCGGGCGACGAAGAAGGTGGCGAGCTGCACGATGAGCGCGACCACGCCCCAGACGATGATGTCGGGAATGCTGACGCTCCTGGCCAGGCACATGCCGAGCGGCAGGGCGAGCGACAGGATGGCCGCCCCGAAGGCCGTGGCCGCAGCGGCGTTGTTCTCGCGGATGAGGCGGGCCTCGTTCATCGGCGTCAGCGACTGGTAGATCAGGACGCCGCCAATCAGCATCAGCAGCGTCACGGCGAAATGGGCGCCGAACACCGGCATCGCGCGCAAGGCGCTGGTCAAGATCGCATCGAACATCGGTTCTCCCGCCCTGTCGTCCCTATTCTCCGCATCGCGGAAAACTATGCCGCAGACGCGCCCCGAACGAGGTCATACACTGCCGCCCAAGGGAGACCAAGACGTGCCGCTCTGGATACCGATCACGATTTTCGCCGCGCTTTGCCAGAACATCCGTACGACGATGCAGCAGAAGATTCGCGGCATCCTGAGCGTCGATGGCGCCAATTTCGTCCGCTACCTCTACGGCGCCCCGCTGGCGCTGGGCATGCTGGCATTCCTGGTCTGGGGCACCGGCCGGCAGGTGCCGACCCTCACGCTGGCCTTCCTTGGCCTCGTCGCCATCGCGGGCGTGGCGCAGATCGTCGCCACCTCGCTGATGATCCACGCCTTCGCGCTGCGCAACTACGCCGTCGGCACGGTCTACTCCAAGACAGAGACGGTGTTCGTGGCGCTGTTCGCCACCTTCATCTCGCTCGAGCCGCTGCATCTCCTGTCGTGGGCCGGCATCCTGGTCTGCCTCGGCGGCGTGGCGATCCTGAGCGTGCGCGGCAATTTCTCGAGCGTGCGCAGCGTGCTGGCCGACCTCACCCACAAGGGCGCGCTGTTCGGCATCCTGTCGGGCGCGATCTTCGCGGTCGCCGCCGGCACGATCCGCGAAGCCTCGAAGCTCCTGACCGAAGGCGACTTCCTGGTGCGCGGCATCACCACGCTCGCCTGCATGAACACCATCCAGATCGTGCTGATGGCCGCCTACCTCGCCTATCGCGACCGTCCGCAGCTCGGCAAGGTCTGGTTCAACTGGCGCTCGTCGATCTGGGTCGGCATCTTCAGCGTGCTGGGATCGGCCGGCTGGGCGCTGGCCATGACGCTGGAGAACGCCGCCTTGGTGCGCGCGGTCGGCCAGATCGAGCTGGTCTTCACCTTCATCGCCTCGCACCTCGTGCTGAAGGAACGGCCGTCGCCCGGCGAATGGTTCGGCAGCGTGCTCGTCGTCGGCGGCGTCGTCCTCATCCTCATTGGCCGGTGACACAATGACCGAAACGCAGCCTCGCCCGCTCCAGGACCTTCGCGTGCTGGATTTCTCCACCACCATCGCCGGCCCGCATTGCACCCGCCTGCTGGCCGACATGGGCGCCGACGTGATCAAGGTCGAATCGCCCGAGGGCGACCTCATGCGCAGCCGCATGGTGCTGCGTGATGGTGCGAGCACGATGTTCGGCCAGCTCAATGTCGGCAAGCGCTCGATCGTGCTCGACCTCAAGAAGCCCGAGGCGATCGCCGCGGTGAAGAAGCTCGTGGTCTCCGTCGACATCGTGCTGGAGAACTACCGGCCGGGTGTGATGAAGCGGCTGGGGCTCGACTATCCGGAGCTCGCCAAGATCAATCCGCGGCTCATCTATTGCGCCATCTCGGGCTATGGCCAGACCGGCCCGGGTGCCGGCCGGCCCGCCTATGCGCCGGTGATCCACGCCTCCACCGGCTATGACATGTCGCATGCCTCCTACCAGCAGGGGCGCGAGAGGCCGGACAATTGCGGCATCTTCGTCGCCGACTATGCCAGCGGCGCCTATGCGCTGGCGGGCCTGCTCGCTGCCGTGCATCAGCGTCACGTCACCGGCCGGGGCCAGATGGTCGACGTGTCGATGTTCGAGACGCTGGTCGGCATGATGCTGGGCGAGGTCAGCCGGGCGCAGTTTCCGATCGAGATGCCGTCCCGGCCCATGTACGGCCCGATCGAGGCCAGCGATGGATACGTCATGCTGGCCACGGCGAGCGAGCGCACCTTCCAGGACATGGCGACCGCCGCCGGCCGTCGCGACTGGCTCACCGACCCGCGCTTCGAGAAGTACAACGACCGGCGCCTCAACTGGGGCCTGTTGATCGACGAGCTGGAGCAATGGTCGAAGACGATGAGCGTCGCCGAGGTGATGGTCGCGCTCGAGAAGCATGGCGTGCCCTGCTCGCCCTATCTCACCGTGGCCGAGGCGCTGAAGGACCCGCAGGTCGAGCACCGCGGCTCGCTCTGCACGATCGAGGATAGCGCCGGCCCCTACCAGTCGCCCGCCCCGCCTTTCCGCTTCTCAGGTTCGACGCTGCAGAGCGGTCCCAAGGTCGCCGGCCTCGGCGAGCACACGAGGAGCGTGCTTGCCGACGCCGGCCTCGGCGAGGCCGAGATCGAAGCGCTGCTCAAATGATCGACCCGCGCACGCCCGTCCTGATCGGGTGCGGACAGATCACCGACACGACAGGAGCGCCGTCGAGCGAGCGCTCGCGCGTCGCCTTCTGCGCCGAGGCGGCGACCCTTGCGCTGGCGGACACACGGGCCTCGATCGGCGGACACGCGCTCGGCCACGAGATCGATGCCATCGCGGTGATGGAGTTCTTCAGCGACATCAGCCCGCGCTTCGCCTCGCCCTTCGGCCGGTCGAGCAACCCGCCGCAGAGCGTCGCCGACCGCCTGCACGCCGCGCCGCGGCAGCTGCTCTACAGCCATTCCGGCGGCAACATGCCCCAGTATCTCGTCAACCGCTTCGCCGAGGAGATCGCGCGCGGCGAAACCGAGCTGGCGCTGATCTGCGGCGCCGAGCTCCTGCGCTCGACGCAGAACGCCCGCAAGGCCGGCCTCGCGATCGACTGGAACGAAGATCCGGGCGGCGAACCCGAGCGCGTCGGCGACAGGCGCTTCGGCTTCAGCGATGAGGAGTCGCGGCACGAGCTCAGGGCCGCGATCCATTTCTACCCGCTGCTGGAGAACGCCATTCGCGGCGGGCTGAAGCGTGACGTGGCGAGCCACATGACCGCCATGGGCCGGCTGTTCGAGCGGCTGGCGAAGGTCGCCAGGGACAACCCGCTGGCCACGCGCCGCAAGGGCTACAGCGCCGGCGACCTCGCCACCATCTCCGACGACAACCGCTGGATCTGTTTTCCCTATCCGCGCCTCATGAACGCCAACGCGATCATCGACCAGGCGGCGGCGGTGCTGATGACGTCGGTCGAGAAGGCACGCGCGTGGGGCATCCCGCCCGAGCGCTGGGTGTTCCTGCACGGCTGCGCCGACGGCACCGACACCTGGGTCGTGTCGGAGCGCGAGCGGCTCGACGTCTCGCCCGCCATCAGGGGCTGCGCGCGGCTCGCTCTCGACATGGCGGGCAAGACCGTGACCGACGTGGCAGCCTTCGATCTCTACAGCTGCTTCCCCTCGGCGGTCGAGGTGGCGATGACGGAGATCGGCCTCGCCGAGGGCGATCCGCGCCCGATCAGCGTCACCGGCGGCCTGCCCTTCTTCGGCGGGCCGGGGAACAACTACGTCACGCACTCGATCGCCGAGATGATGAACGTGGTGCGGGCGCGACCCGGCTCCTTCGGCATGTTGACGGCCAACGGCAACTATCTCACCAAGCACTCGGCCGGCCTCTATTCGACGACCCCGGTGGCAGGCCCTTGGCGGCGCGAGGATCCGAAGAAGCTGCAGGCCGAGCTCGACGCGCGGCCCAAGCGGCGGGTCGATACGGCCCCCGCTGGCGCAGGCTCGATCGAAACCTACTGCGTGGCCTATGGCAAGGACGGGCCCGAGAAGGCCTATGTCCTCGGCCGGCTCGATGGATCGGAAGATCGCTTCGTCGCCATGGCCAACGAGCCGGCGTTGCTGGCCGACATGATGACGCGCGAGCAGCTCGGCCGCCGCATCACGGTCGGCCCCCGGGATGGCCGCAACGTCTTCACCCTCGCCTGACGGTCGGCTACCTGGTCTCGAGCTTGAGCTGCTTGGTGATCGTCTTGCCGCCCAGGCCGGTCAAGGTGATCTGGATGTCGCCAGCCTGCTTGCTCTTCACGAGCTCCGTCCAGGCCTTGAGATCGGCGCTGTTCTGCGCCTCGTCCGGCACCTCGAAGGTGATCTTCTCGTAGGTGTGGGCCCGTACCACCGCGTAGTCGGCTGCGGCGAGGGGAAGCTCCTTTCCCGCGAAGGTGAGCTTCGCCCGGTTTGCGACCACGCCGTCGGCATTTCCGTCGTTGAAGATGCCGACGACGAGGATCACCTCGCCGGAGCGCGACGTTCCGGCTTCGGTGCGCATCCGTTTCAGCTCGACGGCGATCTGCTCGAAGACTCGCAGCTGCGCCGCCGCCGGCAGGAGCGAGCTGCGCATGGAATCGAGCGCCGCCTGCTTGTTGCGCTGCGCCTCGTTCTGCAGCCTCTCGGCCGATACCTGGCTCGTCGGCTGGAGATAGAGCGGCGCCGGCGCTTCCCATTCGTCCAGGGTCTTGATGTTGTTGAGGACGGTCTTGATCGAGGCCTTTCGCCCGCCGATCAGGCCGTTGGTGATCTGCTGCATCGTCGGCAGGCAGTCGTCGTTCCAACCGGCGCCGTCCAGCCATTCGATGCAGACAGCCGGGGCCGCCAGCCTCTCGAGGTTGTCGCGATACGATGCCACCGCATCCTCGTCCCGATCGAGCGCCCTGAAGACCGCGTCGTTGAAGACGTGGCTCTCGACCACGAAGATCTGGTCGACCTGCGCGATCTGCAGGTCCGGCCGCTGCAGGAACTGGTTGAGGTAATAGCCGATGCCGGCCGAGACCGGACACAGCAGCATGGCGATCACGACGACGATGAACGCCCCGCGCCCGCTGTGCAGAGGGCCGTCCCGATGCAGCTTTTCGCCGTCTGAAGTTTCCGCCATGATCGCCTCCCACAAGCCGATGCGATCATACGGCAATGTGTCGGGAACCGTGAACGTTCTCGTCCGCGCGCTTGGAGGAAACCATGCCCAACATGCTCGACGCAGCCCAGGCCGCGGAGTTCGACGCCAAGGGGTTCACCTACGCCCGAGGGCTGTTCACACGCGATGAAGTGAGGCTGCTCACCGAGGCGATGGAGAAGGATCCAGCCGTGCGCGGCAGCATCCTCGATCGTCGCGACGGCGAGGGCCGCTCGACGCGCATTGCGCTCTGGAACCGTGCCGGGGACAGCATCTATGGCCTCGCCGCGCGTTGCCGGCGCATGGTCGACACGTCGGCCGCCCTGCTGGGCGGGCCGGTCTATCACTACCAGTCCAAGCTCACGGCCAAGGAGCCGGAGGTCGGCGGCGCCTGGGAATGGCACCAGGACTACGGCTACTGGTACTATAACGGCTGCCTCAGGCCCGACCTGCTGTCGGTCATGATCGCGCTCGACAAGACCACGCGCGAGAACGGCTGCCTGCAGATCGCCACGGGCTCGCACAAGCTCGGCCGCATCGACCACACACCGCTGTCGCCGACCCAGAACGAGGTCGACCCCAAGCGCATGCCGTACATCCTCGAAAAGTGCCCTGTCGAACACTGCGAACTCGAGGCCGGCGACGCGCTGATCTTCCACAGCAACGCCATCCATCGCTCCGACGCCAACCGCTCGGCCAGCCGGCGCTGGACGCTCCTGATCTGTTACAACCGCGTCGACAACGACACGATCTTCAAGACCGACGACCGCTACTACGTGCCGCTCGACGCGGTCGACGACGACGCCCTGCTCCGCGCCGGCGTGCGCTTCGCCAGCGGCGACAATACCGAGCATTTCACCTCACGGCCCTATGTGCCGGACCTGCGCAAGGCGTCGTAGGTGCGTTAGCAGGCCGCTCCTCATCCGGACCGCGGGCCTCCAGGCCCGCTCATGCTCATGAGGTGGGCCTGGAGGCCCGCGGTCCGGAAGACGCTTGCCGGATCCTACGCGCCCAATCGTTCCAGTGCGGTGCTGAGCCGGGCGCGGGTCTGCTCGGCCTGCTGGCGGCGCTCGCGCTGTTCCTCGACCACCTCCTCCGGGGCGCGCGACACGAAGGCTGCGTTGCCGAGCTTGGCGTCGATCTTGGCCACCTCGTCGGCAAGCTTCTTGATTTCCTTCTGCAGCCGCACGCCCTCGGTCTTGAGGTCGATGACCTCGCCCACCGGCAAGGCATAGGTCGCCTCGCCGACGACGATCTGCAGCGCAGCCTTGGGAGCGGTGGCGGCGGCCTCGATGCCCTCGATGCGCGCCAGCCGTTCGATGGCGGCGCCATGCGTGTCGAGACGCTTGGCGGTGACGTCGTTGCCGCCCACCACCAGAAGCTTGAGCTTCGCACCCGCCGGCACGTTCAGCTCGGCCCGCGCGGAGCGGATGTCGGAGATCAGCTTCACCAGCCAGCCGATCTCGGCGTCGGCCGCCGCATCGGTCGCGGCCGGCGCGGGCCAGGGCTGGCCGATCAGCGCGCCATGGTCGGCGCGATGGCCGAGCTTGTCCCAAAGCTCCTCGGTGATGAAGGGCATCACCGGATGCAGCAGCTTCACCGTCTCGCGCAACACGAAGGCCGTGACGGCGCGGGTCTCGTCCTTGTCCGGCCCGTCGGTGCCCTGCAGCACCGGCTTGGAAAGCTCGACGTACCAGTCGCAGACGATGCCCCAGATGAATTCGTACAGTGCGGTCGCCGCCTCGTTCAGCCGGAAGTCCGTGAGCGCCTTGTCGATCGCCGTATTGGCGCGGGCGAGCTCACCCAGCACCCACTTGTTGACGATGAGCTTGGCGCTCGCCGGATCGAAGTCCTTGGGGAGCGCCGCCCCGTTCATCTCGGCGAAGCGCGTGGCATTCCACAGCTTGGTGGCGAAGTTACGCGAGCCTTCAACGCGGGCCGAGGAGAAGCGCAACCGTCCCGCCGTGGAGGCCGCCAGCGACGTCATGGTGAAGCGCAGCGCGTCGGCACCGTATTTGTCGATCAGCTCCAGCGGGTCGACGACGTTGCCCTTGGACTTCGACATCTTCTGGCCCTTCTCGTCCGTCACCAGCCCATGCAGGTAGACGGTGCGAAATGGCACGTCGGGCATGAAGTGCATGCCCATCATCATCATGCGCGCCACCCAGAAGAACAGGATGTCCCAGCCGGTCACGAGCACATTGGTCGGATAGTATTTGGCGAGGGCCGCCGTCTGGTCCGGCCAGCCCAGTGTCGAGAAGGGCCACAGCGCCGAGCTGAACCAGGTGTCGAGGACGTCGGGGTCGCGTTCGAGCGCGACGTCCTTGCCGTAGTGCTTCAGCGCATCGGCCTTCGCCTCCTCCTCGGAGAGCGCCACGAACACCTTCTTGTCGGGTCCGTACCAGGCCGGAATCTGGTGCCCCCACCAGAGTTGGCGCGAGATGCACCAGGGCTCGATATTCTCCATCCAGCGGAAGAAATCGTCGCGTCCACGCTCGGGCACGAACGTCACGCGACCGTCGCGGGCCGCCGCGATCGGAGCCTCCGCGAGCTTCTTGGCGTCGGCATACCATTGCTCGGTGAGGAAAGGCTCGACCGGCACGCCGCCGCGGTCGCCATAGGGTACCTGATGGGTGTGCGGCTCGATCTTGTCGAGCAGGCCAAGCTCCTCCATCTCGGCCACGATCTTCTTGCGGGCGTCGAAGCGGTCGAGGCCGCGATACTTCTCCGGCACCTTGTCGTTCAGGCGCGCGAACTTATCGAAGATCGAGATCGCCTCGAGCTTGTGCCGGCGGCCGACCTCGAAATCGTTGAAGTCGTGCGCCGGCGTGATCTTGACCGCGCCCGAGCCCTTCTCCGGATCGGAATATTCGTCGGCCACGATGGGGATGCGCCGGCCGACCAGCGGCAGGATCGCGTGCTTGCCGATCAGGTGCTTCCATTTGGGATCGTCGGCATGCACCGCCACGCCGGTATCTCCCAGCATGGTCTCGGGCCGCGTCGTCGCCACGGTGATGAACTCGTCCGGGCTGCCCTCGATGGGATATTTGAAATACCAGAGGCTGCCCCTCACCTCGCGCGATTCGACCTCGAGGTCGGAGATCGCCGTCAGCATCTTGGGGTCCCAGTTGACCAGCCGGTTGTCCTTGTAGATCAGCCCGGCCTTGTGGAGATCGACGAACACCTTGAGCACGGCCTTCGACAGGCCCTCGTCCATGGTGAAGCGCTCGCGGCTCCAGTCGCACGAGGCGCCGAGGCGCCGGAGCTGGCCGGTGATGGTGCCGCCCGAGTAGGCCTTCCACTCCCAGACCTTGGCCAGGAACTCCTCGCGGCTCAGCAGCTTCTTGTTGGCGTCGGTCTTTACGGCGCCCTCGACCGCGAGGCCGATGCCCTCCTGCTCGAGGTTGCGCACCACGACCATCTGGGTGGCGATGCCGGCATGGTCGGTGCCCGGCTGCCACAGGACGTCGTCGCCCTTCATGCGGCGCCAGCGGATCAGTATGTCCTGCAGTGTGTTGTCTAGGGCGTGGCCCATGTGCAGGCTGCCGGTGACGTTGGGCGGCGGGATGACGATGCAGTACGGCGGCCGGGTCGATTCGGGATGGGCCGTGAAGGCGCCGGCGCTTTCCCATTCCGGGTAGCGGCGCGCCTCGATCTCCTTGGGATCGTATGTCTTGTCGAGCATCTGGAGCCTTCCAACGAAAACGCCACGGGAGTGACCCCGTGGCGTTCGATTCTGAGGGTGCCTGGGGTCAGCGGCGGGTCAGCCGGACAATCTCGCGTTCGACCATCGACGGCAGGTTCTTGTCGAGCCAATCCTTGAGCATAGGACGCAGCATCTCCTTGACCATGTCCTCGATGGTCTTGCCGCTGGCGCCGACGGGCGGGCCCGGGTTGGGTGCTGCCGGTGTCGGCACGCTCTCCTGCACGGCCTGGCTCAGCCGTTCCAGGGCGGAATTCGTGGCGCCGGCGACGGTCTTGCCGACCAAGGGCTGGTCGGGCGTCGGGTCGACTGGCGGCATTTCTCTGGCCCTCACTGGGTTGATGCGCTGCACCGTGGCTGTCGGTGCAGATGGCGCCACGCGCGTCACCGTCTCGATGCGTGTCACTGGCTCGGCGCGTGGTGCCGGTTCGACGCGCGGCACCGGCGCTGGTGCAGGTGCCGTCGTCGGCCGAGGGCCGGCAGCGCCGAGCTTCGGCTCCTCGATCAGGTCGGTGAGCAGAAGCACATCGTCGCGGGCCACGGGTGCAGGGCGTGCCGCCACCCCGGTCGACGGCTGCGCGCGCGTCATGATCGAGGCGGGCCGCGGCGGCTCGGCTGGGGCCGGTGTCATGGGGATGACGGTGGAAGGAACCGGCCGAGGCGCCGAAGCCTGGGGACCGGGCGGACCACCTACCTGCGCTCGTGCCTCGTCGTCGGAGATGATCTTGCGGATGGACGCAAGGATGTCATCCATCGATGGATCGTTGCCTGAACTCTTGGCATTGCTCATTTCTTGACCCCGGGGTCGCTGCTCCAATCGCCCAGCCAGCGGGAACCTACGTCGTTATAGTACTTCTCTTCGTCATAATATTCGACGGGCAATCCGAGGGACCGGGCCGTGAGACGGCCGATGCCGGACAGGACGCCGTAGTAGCTCACCTGTACGTCATGGCGAGCGCCGATCAGGTTGACCTGGGAATTGAGCAGCTCCTGCTCGGCATTGAGCACGTCCAGGGTCGTGCGTGAGCCGACCAGGGCTTCCTGACGCACACCGTTCAGGGCGACGCCGTTGGCCCGGACCTGGGCCTCGAAGGAGGTCACGCGCGAGCGCGCCGAATCGAGGTTGCGCCAGGAGGCGATGACCGTCTGCGCCGCCGTGCGCCGGGCACTGTCGAGCTCGTTGCGCCGTTGGCCGACCAGCTCCTTGGCCTGGCGGATGGCCGACCATTCCGAGCCGTTCTGGTAGATCGGCACCGTCGCCTGGAGGCGCACGCCATACTGATAATACTGGTCGTACGGCAGCTGCACGTCGAGTTGCTGCTGGGCGTAGCCGACCAGGTTGATCTGTGGCAGCAGCACGCTCGTGGCGCTGTTGACGCCGTAGCTTGCCGCCGTGATGCGATGCTGGGCGCTGACCGCGCGCGGGCCGGCGTCCATGGCCAGCGCCACGCTTTCCTCCTCGCTGGACGGCAGGGCGCCGATCAGCGGGATCTCCCCAAGCCTGCCCGGCCGCTGGCCGACGGTGCGCTGGAACGCCGCCTCGTCGATACGGACCTGCGCCTCAGCCAGCACCAGGTCGGCCTTCGCCTGCTGAAGCCGCGCCTCGGCCTGCGACACGTCGGTGATGGTGAGCTCGCCCACGCGGAAGCGCTCGCGCGTCGCGTCGAGCTGCTGGAGCAGCACCCGCACGTTGTTGCCCCGGACCTCGACGATCCCGACGTCGCGCAGCAGGTCGGCGTAGGAGGTCACGGCCTGCAGCAGCACCGTCTGCTCGGTATCCGCGAGAGTCGCGCGCTGCGCCTGGATGTTGGCTTGCGCGGCCTTGGTGTCGGCGACCGTCTTGCCGCCCCGGAAGATCGGCTGAGTCACCGACAGAAGCGTCGTGCGTCCGTTCAGGACGAGATATCTCTGAACGCCGGTGTTCACAAATGAATCGGCCTGGATCTTGTTGAATTCGACCGAAAGCGACACGCGTGGCCGCCAGTTCGCCATCGCCGCGGCGAGCGTCTCGTCGGTCTGACGCAGCAGCGCCCGTCCGGCCAGCAGGTCGGGGTTGCTGTTGTAGGTCGTCGACCAGGCCTCGATCAGGCTTTGCGCATGGGCAAGGGAAGCGGCACCCGGACCGGCTGCGAGCACGCAGACGAACATCGTGCAAGCATGCTTCAAAACGCGCCGGATACGCATCGGGTGACCTTCATGGGTGAACACGGATTACTTTCGTTGCGACCCTATCATCTGTCGAACCGCCAGTGGTAGTGCCTTAACTGACTTCAGAAGGTGAATCGCGGTGGCGGCGCGAAGCCGGGCAGCACGGGCGTCCCGGCGTCGAAGATCGGCCGGCTGGAGGTGACGCCGCCTTCCTTGACCACCAGCTCGGCCACGCCCATCGCCCCTTCCGGGCCGGCGACGACGGCCGCCAGGCGACCGCCTTCGTCCAGCTGGTCGAGGATCGGCTTGGGAATCTGGCGGACGGCGCCCTCGATCAGGATGATGTCGTAGGGCCCCGATGTTGCCGCGCCGAGCTCGAGCTTGCCGATCCACTGGGCGGTGTTGGTGACCCCCAGCTCGTTCCAGGTCCGCTCGGCTGCCGTTGCCAGGGCCTCGTCGCTCTCGACCGCGATCACCGCCGTCACCAGCTGGGCCAGCAGCGCCGCGCCATAGCCGCGTCCCGACGCCACGACCAGCGCGCGATCCCGCAGCTTCGGCTGCAGGATCTGGATCAGGCGCGCCAGAACCATCGGCTCCATCAGGAAGCGACCGCCGCCCAGGGGCACGTCCTCGTCGGCATAGGCCACCGAGCTCAGTCCCTCCGGAAGGAAGCGCTCACGCGGCAATTCGCCGATCGCCGCCAGCAATCCGGCATTGTTGACGCGGTTTGGCCGAAGCTGGCCGTCGATCATGTTGCGGCGGGCGAGCGCGTAATCCGTCATCGATTGACCTCAAAGATGCGGTGTTTATAGGCGGCCGGCGCTCGAAGCGTCAAAGGACGCTGCGTCGCGGCCACCTTGACCCGTGTGCCCGGCATGCCTATAGCACCGCCGCCCCGTGCGGCCTGGTGGCAGAGTGGTGATGCAGCGGATTGCAAATCCGTGAATGCCGGTTCGATTCCGGCCCAGGCCTCCACAGCGGCGGCTTGCGTCTTGGGAGACGCTCTGTCAAAACACCGCGCCTTTTGATCCGGAGTAGCTCAGCGGCAGAGCAGGCGACTGTTAATCGCCGGGTCGCAGGTTCGATCCCTGCCTCCGGAGCCAATTTCTACGGCGCGCCCCCAAGGCGCGCCGTAGTCTTTTGGGGCTTTTGGCCAAGCGCCAGCAGCTCGCCGCGCAGCTGGTCGGCCCCTTCGACGATCGTTTCCAGCTCGGCGTGCGTGCGTTCCCACAGGGGAACGGCGCGAAGCAGCAGGTCCCTGCCCGCCGCGGTCAGCTCCAGGCGGCGGCCACGGCGGTCATCGGGATCGATTGTGATCCGCAGCAGCCGGCGGCGTTCGAGCGGCTTCAGGTTGGCCGTCAACGTCGTGCGGTCCATGGCAAGCAGCGTCGCCACGGCGCCCATGGTCGCCGGTTCAGGCCGGTTCAACGAAATCAGCAGCGAGAACTGGCCGTTGGTGATGCCGACCGGACGTAAAGCCTCGTCGTATCTTCGCGCCACCACCCGCGCTGCGCGCTGGAGGTGCAGGCAAAGGCAGCCATCGCGCACCTTGCGCGTCACGTCGAACGACGGGGCTTTCGCCTTGGACATCGCAACTATACTGTTGATATCAACATTTACTGTCAAACGCAGCGAGCATATGACGGAGCGGATGACCAAGGATTCCCATCCCGCCCATGAGACCGTCGAGCTCGTCCGCCACGAGGTGGCATTCCAGGGTTATTTCAGGATCGGGCGCTACTATTTCCGCCACTCCCTTCACAACGGCGGCACCAGCAAAGTGGTCCGCCGCGAGGTCTTCGAGCGCGGCCAGGCGGCGGGCGTGCTGCCCTACGACCCGCGGCGCGACGAGCTCGTCATGATCCGCCAGTTCCGTGCCGGCTCTTATGTCGCCGGGCGCCATCCCTGGACGTGGGAGGTGGTGGCGGGAATCATCGAGGAGAACGAGACGCCGGAGGATCTCGTGCGTCGCGAGGCCGTCGAGGAGGCGGGTCTGCAGCTCGGCGATGTCATTCCGATGCACAGCGTCATGCTGACGCCGGGCGCCTGCTCGGAAAGCTGTGCCCTCTTCCTCGGGCGGGTCGATTCGACGAATGCGGGTGGTGTGTTCGGCCTCGACACGGAGGACGAGGATATTCTGGTCAAGGTCCTGCCCTTCGCCGAAGCCTACGCCATGCTGGAGCGTGGCGAGATGGACAACTCCATCAGCGTGATCGCCGTGCAGTGGCTGGCACTGCATCGCGACGAGGTCCGCAGGCGCTGGACCTAGCAATTGCCTTCCTGCTTCGCTACCGTCCGGCCGGGAGCGAGCGCAGGGTCGAAAAAGGCGAGCAAGCAATGAAGGTCCGGTCGGGTTTCATCGACAGCATCGGCAACACTCCGCTGATCAAGCTGCGCGCGGCATCGGCGGCAACTGGTTGCGACATTTACGGCAAGGCGGAGTTCCTCAATCCCGGCGGCTCGGTGAAGGATCGCGCCGCTCTCGCCATCATCCGGGATGCTGAGAAGAGCGGCCAGCTCCGGCCGGGCGGCGTCATCGTCGAAGGCACCGCCGGCAATACCGGCATCGGCATCACGCTCGTCGCCAATGCGTTGGGCTATCGCTCGGTCATCGTCATGCCCGAGACGCAGAGCCAGGAAAAGAAGGACATGCTGCGCCTGTGCGGCGCCGACCTTCGCCTGGTGCCCGCCCTGCCCTACTCGAATCCTGGCAATTACGTGCGCTACTCCGAGACGCTGGCCAAGGAAATTGCGGCAACGGAGCCGAATGGCGCGATCTGGGCCAACCAGTTCGACAATGTCGCCAACCGCGAGGGCCACTACCGCACGACAGGCCCGGAGATCTGGGACCAGACCGACGGCAAGGTCGACGGCTTCACCTGCTCGGTCGGCAGCGGCGGCACGCTGGGCGGCATCGCGCTCGCGCTCAAGGAGCGCAACAAGGGCGTGAGGGTCGCGCTCAGCGATCCGATGGGCTCGGCGCTCTACAGCTGGGTCACCAAGGGCGAGCTGAAGTCGGAAGGGAATTCCATCACCGAGGGCATCGCCCAGGGCCGCGTGACGAAGAACCTCGAAGGCCTGCCGATCGATACCGCCTATCAGATCACCGACGAGGAGGCCCTCCCCGTCCTGTTCGACCTGATCGAGCACGAGGGGCTGGTGCTGGGCGGCTCGACGGCCATCAACATCGTGGGCGCCATGCGCCTCGCCCGCGAGCTGGGACCGGGCAAGATCGTCGTCACCATCCTCGCCGACGGCGGCCAGCGCTATCAGTCCAAGCTGTTCAATCCGGCTTTCCTGCGCGAGAAGAACCTGCCGCTGCCGCACTGGATGAAATGAGCCCTCATAAATGAGCAGGATCGTCGTCTGCGGCAGCCTCAACATGGATGTCGTCGTGCAGAGCGCACGGCGGCCGGCCAAGGGCGAGACGCTCCTGGGGGCGAAGATCTCCCTCCTGCCCGGCGGCAAAGGCCTCAACCAGGCGGTGGCGGCGGCGCGGCTTGCCATCCCGACGACGATGCTGGGCGCCGTCGGCGAAGACGCCTTCGGCCATACTTTGCGCGGCTTCCTCGCCGACAACGACGTCAATACGCTCGGCCTTTCCGTAGTCGCGGGTCATGCGACGGGCGTTGCCCTGATCCAGGTGGCCGGCGGCGATAACGCCATCACCGTGGCCTCCGGCGCGAACAGTCATTTCACCAAGGCTATGATGCGCGACACGCCGCATCGCGGCGATGTCTGGGTGGCGCAATTCGAGACGCCGGTCGCCACGACCCAGGCGATTTTGGCCGAGGCGCGCGCTGCCGGGGCGCGCACGGTGCTCAACCTCGCGCCCATGGCACCGCACCCGGTGAGCCTCCTGAAGCTGGTCG
>CANIRG010000010.1 GCA_947469635.1 Rhodospirillales bacterium
CCCATGGCCTTCGCCATGATCGGCGGCATCGTCGTGGCGACGCTGCTCACGCTGCTGTTCCTCCCCGCGCTCTACGTCACCTGGTACCGCCTCAAGGAACCGGCGTCATAGGAGCGCGCCACTGGAGTGGCGCGCTCCCTTGAGTGCTATGCTCCGGGTCAAATCTGATCGGAGCGAAACAACCATGACCGCCATCCCCAAGAGCTATCGTCGCGTCGTCCTCGTGAACCGTCCGCCGGGGGAGCCGGCTGAATCGGACTTCCGGGTTGAGGAGGTGGCGATGCCCGAGCCGCGGCATGGCGAGGTGCTGGTGAAGGTCCATTACCTCTCGCTCGATCCCTACCAGCGCGGTCGTATGCGCGAGGCGGCGTCCTATGCCGCGGCCGTGGGGCTGGGCGAGGTTATGACCGGCGGGATCGTGGGCGAGGTGGTGAAGTCGAGCCATCCCGTCTTCAAGGAAGGCGATATCGTCGAGGATCGGCTGGGCTGGCAGGAGTATGCCATCGGCGGCGGGGCCACGATGCGGAGGGTCGACCCGAGCCTGGCGCCGATCTCGACGGCCAACGGCGTGCTCGGCATGCCGGGCATGACCGCCTATTTCGGCCTGCTCGATGTCGGCCAGCCCAAGACCGGCGAGACCATCGTGGTGTCGGCGGCGTCGGGCGCGGTCGGCCAGGTGGTGGGGCAGATCGGCAAGATCATGGGCTGCCGCGTGGTCGGCATCGCGGGCGGCGCGAAGAAGTGCGGCTTCGTGACGGGTGAGCTCGGCTTCGACGCCTGCCTCGACTACAAGGCAGAGAAGGACCTCGACGCGGCGCTGCGAGCTGCCTGCCCCAACGGCATCGATGTCTATTTCGACAATGTCGGCGGCGAGATCTCCGATGCCGTCCTGCGCAACATCAACTTCTTCGGGCGGGTGGCGCTCTGCGGCTCGATCTCGCAGTACAACGCCGCCTCGCCGCCGATGGGCCCGCGCCTGCTCGGCACCTTCGTCGGCAAGCGGGTCAACCTGCGCGGCTTCATCGTCACCGACTTCGCCGAGCGCTATGCGCCGGCACGGCGGCAGATGGGCGAGTGGGTCAGGAGCGGCCGCATCAAGTATCGCGAGGACGTGGTGCAGGGCATCGACAAGGCGCCGCGCGCCTTCATCGGCATGCTGCGCGGCGAGAACTTCGGCAAGATGCTGGTGAAGATGGGATGAGTTCCGGCGCATGAGCTACGACGCGCCATTCGCCGGTCTCAAGGTCGTCGACCTGAGCCAGGGCATCGCCGGTCCCTATTGCGCGATGCTGCTGGCCCAGCATGGCGCCCGCGTCATCAAGGTCGAGAGCATCGGCGACGGCGACTGGGCGCGGACGCTCGGCACGCGCCACGGCAACCACACAGCCTTCTCCATCGTCGGCAACCTGGGCAAGCAGAGCATCGCCGTCGACCTCAAGAGCGAGAGAGGCAAGCAGGTGGTGTGGCGCCTGCTCGACGGCGCCGACGTCTTCCTCGAAGGGTTCAGGCCGGGCGTGATCGGGCGGCTCGGCTTCGACTATGAAGCGGTGTCGGCGCGCGAGCCGCGCCTCCTCTATCTCTCCATCTCGGGCTTCGGCCAGACCGGACCGCTGGCCGAGCGGCCGGCGATGGATCCGGTGCTGCAGGCCTACACCGGGCTGATGAACGAGAACCGCGGCGAGGACGGCATCCCCCATCGCGTGCCGGTGATCGTGGTCGACATGTCGACGGCGCTCTATGCCTTCCAGGCATTGTCGGCCGCGCTCTATGCCCGTCGCGACGAAGCCCGCGGCCGGCGGATCGAGGTGAGCCTGATGCAGTCGGCCACCGCGCTGCAATCGATCCGCCTGATGGCCTGTCATCTCGAAGGCGGCACGATGCTGCCGGGCGGCGTGCCGGCCGGCGTGTTCAGGACGGCCGATGGCTGGATGACCATCCTCGCCATCAACGACCGCGACTGGAAGAGCCTGTGCGAGGCGATGGAGATGCCGGCGCTGGCCCAAGACCCGCGCTTCGCCGCGCCCGGCCTGCGGCTCACCAACCAGGAGGCGCTGTACGCCATCGTGCGGCCGGCGATTGCGGCGCAGTGCTCGGCGGTGTGGGGCGAGCGTCTGTCGCGGGCACGGCTGATGCACGAGCGGCTGCTGAGCTATGCCGAGTTCCTCGACCAGCCGCAGGTGCGCGAGACCGGCCTCATCCAGTGGCTGGGCCAGTCGGGTCCCGGCGGCGCGGTCCCGGTGCCCGTCCTGCCCGGAACCTCGCCGCGCGCCGACGGTACGCCGCTCGCGACGGCCCCGGTCACCGGCCAGCACAGCGCGGCCATCCTGTCCGAGCACGGCTACGGCGCCAGCGAGATCAATGCCCTGCTGGCCGACGGCGTCGTGGCCCAGTTGGCCTAGCCGGTCAGCTCTTCCAGGCATCGCGTCGCGCGCGCTTTCAGGACACGCGACAGCCGGGCGATGACCGGATGGCGCAGGCCGCCGGCATGGACGCGGTCGGTGAGCGCGGGAAGCTCCCAGATCATCGCCTGCGCGCGGGCGCGGGCACGGCGCTGGAGCTGGCCGCTTTCGAAGCCGAGCTCGCTCTCCGCCTTCTGCCATTGCCGCCGGCCGATGCCGGCGAGATGGCGCTCGCCGCCGATCTCCATCCGCATCTCGAGCTTGCGCTCGTCGAGCCGGTCGTAAGGCAAGGCGCTCGACAGGTCGTAGAGCGGCGCGAGGCGCAGCCTGCCGCCGGCGCCATGGAGCAGCGAATAGTTGCGCGCGTCTGCGTCGGTGCCGCCGATCAGCCAGTTGAATACAAGCGAATCGACGAAGGTCTCGACGTCGTCCTGCGGCCGGCTCGACTGCTTGCGCAGCAGCTTCACGATGTCGGCCGGCGCAGGATCGCTGCCGAGCGCCTGGCACAGGTCCTCCTGATGGACGCGCACGATGTCGCCATCGGGCTGCGCGACTCGGTCGTAGCGCTCGACGACGAGAGCGGTCTCCTCGCCGAAGCGGCGGATCGAGCTCGCCGCCGCCGGGAAGCGGAGCGCGCGGGCCAGGGTCAGGCAGAAGTGCTCGTTTTCGGCCTGGCCCTCGGAGGCATTGCCTTGCGGCTTCAGGATGTGCGTCGTCGGCAGCCGGCCGGACGGCACGCCCCAGCGGTCACGCTGGAGAAAGAGGGCCGTCTTGGCGCCTGCGCCGGCGAGGCAGAACTGGCCGGTGTCCTTCGGCAGGCGTCCCGCGGCGGGATCCCGCTTCAGCGCCTGCAGCCGCTCGCCGACCTCGCCGTCGGTCAGCCACTCCGCCTCCGCAGGCGGGCCCGAGAGCATGGCCTGCGCCTTCGCTGGTGCTACGACCTGCACCGCGCCGGCGCAGTCCTCACCGACATGGGCAATGAGGGCGAATGGCTCACCCGTCGGGGCGTTAGGCAAAAGACCGCGAATGAATGACTCGACGGCCGGCCCCTCGTGCTCGGTTACGGCGAGCGGGAGCGACAGCGACAGCGGCATCGCCTTGGCGAAGGCCTGCCAGGCCGGCTCGTAGCGGAAGGAGATCCGGTCGGGGTGGATTTTTCGAAGGCTTCCCACGATCCGGCCGTCGAGGAGGACGGCGAGACTCTCGTCGGTCATACCGCGCGGCCTCGCGCGCGCTCGATGAGGGCGTCGATGTCGATGTCGGGCCGATCCGGCATCGGCACGAAGGACGGCGTGGGAGGAGGAGCGGCAACTCGCGGAGGACGGGGCGGACGAGCTACCCGTGGTGCGCGCACGGGTCGGTCGGGTGGCGGTGCCTTGGCAGGCAACACGGGCACCGCTTCGGAAAGCGCAACCGTCGGCTGCTCGACCCGAGCCTCGCCGGGAATCTCGAGCTTGATCTCCAGCACCTGGAGCGTCTTCAGAAGAAGGCCGATTTCAGCGCGGGGCTTGCCTTGCTCGATGGCGACGATCCATTGCCGGCTGACGCCGACCTGATCCGCTAAAGTCTGCTGGCCCCAACTGCGCTGGCGCCGCCGTTCACGGATGGCGGAGCCGAGATCGCTTGGCGTTTCGATATACACTGGTACCCTTTGTCAACGTACGACGACATCATATATGTGTAATCGTTCGGCGACAAGGATTAAATCGTCCGCCTACGTACAATACTCGCACTGTCTCCGTACGATGACAAGAGCCGACAATGGGCAGAGCGGAAAAATCATGCGATGAAGCCTGATGCCATCGCCCAACAAAGCCGTCGTGATTGGCGCCTTGGGCGTCATCGGCCGCTATATCGTCGAGAAGCTGCTGGCCGAAGGCGACTGGCAGGTGATCGGCCTGTCGCGACGTGCCGCCCCCAGCACCCCGCGCTATCGCCACGTCGCCGTCGACCTGCTCGATACCCATGACGTGGTGAGCAAGCTCACGCATCTCGGCGACGTCACCCACGTATTCTATGCCGCCTTCCAACCCGGCAGCGGCGGAAACGCGGCGAGCTATGCCTCGGTGATCGCGCCCAATCGCGACATGCTGGTGAATGGCGTGACGGCCATCCATCGCCAGTCCAAATCTCTCAAGCGCGTCGTGCTGGTGACCGGCACCAAATATTACGGCGTCCATCTCGGCCCTGTGAAGACGCCGATGCGCGAGACCGATCCGCGCCACATGCCGCCGGATTTCTATTTCGACCAGGTCGACTGGCTCGCGGATTTCCAGCGCGGCAAGCCCTGGAGCTGGACGGAGCTGCGGCCCCAGACACTGTGCGGCTTCGCGCCCGGCACCGCCATGAGCATCCTGCCCGCCATCGCCGTCTATGCCGCGATCTCCAAGGAGCTCGGCCTGCCACTGCGCTTTCCCGGCAAGCCCGGCGCCTACGGCGCGATCTACCAGGTGACCGCCTCGTCTCATTTCGCCAGCGCCGCCCTGTGGGCCGCGACCGAGCCGCGCTGCGCCAACGCGGCCTTCAACATCACCAACGGCGACTATTTCCGCTGGCGCAACGTCTGGCCCCGCATCGCCCGGGTCTTCGACATGCAGGTGGGCGAGGTCCAGACCATCAGCCTCACCCAGCACATGGCCGACAAGTCCGAGCTGTGGTCGGCGATGACGCGGAAACACGGCCTGAAGGAGTTCGACTTTGGCCAGCTCGTCGCCTGGCCCTTCGCCGATTACGTGTTCGGCTCGGAGTGGGACGTGATGTCCGACGTCACCAAGTCGCGCCTCAACGGCTTTCATGACGTGGTCGATTCCGAGGCGATGTTCGAACGCCTGCTCACCCGCTTCCGCCAGGAGAAGATCGTCCCATGATCACGCCCATCGATCCCGCGACCTACGCCGAGCGCAAATGGCTGAACGGCGGCGGCACCATGGTCGACATCGCCACCGGCCCGGACGACCTCTGGCGCTTCAGCCGAACCCCCATCGTCGCGGCCGGCCCCTTCTCCGACTACAAGGGCCACGATCGCTGCCAGGTGCTGATCAAGGGGCGCGGGATCGCGCTCAAGACGCCCCATGGCGAGATCGACGTCCGGACACCGTTCGAGCCGGCCCGCTTCGCCGGCGAGACCAGCATCGTGAGCCAGCTCGACGACGGGCCGGTCGAGGTCGTCAACCTGATCGGCGACCGCGCCGCCGTGCGCATCGACCTGCAGGTGGCAACCCAGGGCCGGTACGTCGTGCTCCACCCCGGCACCCACATTGCCTACTGCGTGCCGGGCGAAGACGCCGCTCTCGACTGCGGCGGCGAAAAACACGCGCTGGCCGGCGATCGTGCCTTGCGGATCGAGCCCATGCGACGGACGATCCTCGCCGCGACGGGCGGGCGTCTGCTGGTCGCCAGCATTCTTCGGATCTGAGGGAGTTCTTCGATGCGTATCGCGGTTGTGGGAGCCGGCGGAGTCGGCGGCGGGTTCGGAGCGGCGCTGGCCAAGGCCGGAGGCGACGTCACCTTCATCGCGCGCGGTGCCCATCTCGCCGCCATGAAGAGCAAGGGCCTTCGCATCGAGGGCGGTCGCGGCGAGACCCATCTCCACCCCGCCCAGGCGACCGACGATCCGAAGACCGTCGGGCCGGTCGACATCGTGCTGTTCTGCGTCAAGCTGTGGGACGTCGAGAGCGCCGGCGAGCACATCAAGCCATTGGTCGGCCCCGACACGGCGGTGATCCCGCTGCAGAACGGCATCGATGCGCCGGAGCGGCTGGTGCCGATCCTGGGCGCCGGCGCCGTCATGGGCGGCGTTGCCCAGATCAGCGCCTCGATCGTCGAGCCCGGGGTGATCCGCCAGGTCGGCACCTTCATGCGCATGCTGTTCGGCGAGCTCGACGGCAGCCCCAGCAAGCGCAGCGAGGCGCTGCTGGCGCTCTGCCAGAAGGCCGGCTTCGACGTGGTGCTGAGCGACCAGATCCTGACCGAGCTCTGGATGAAGTTCGTCCTGCTCGCGACCAACGCCAGCGTGACGGCGCTGACGCGCCAGCCGATCGGCCGGCTGCGCGACGATCCCGACATGCAGGCGCAGTTCATCGCCGCCTACAACGAGGTGATCGAGGTCGGCCGCGCCAAGGGGGTGAAGCTGCCCGCCGACGCGCTCGACAAGATGCTGGCCTTCAACAAGAACGCGCCCGCCACCATGAAGGCTTCGATGGCCCTCGACCTCGAGCGCGGCAACCGCATCGAGCTGCCGTGGCTGGGCGGCAAGGTGGTCGAGATGGGCCGCCAGCTCGGCGTGCCGACGCCCACCCATGCGACGATGTACGCCGCCCTCAAGCCCTACGTGCTCGGCACCCCGAGCTAGAAGGAACCGACCATGCGCCTCCCGCTCCTCTTCCTCTGTGCTCTCGTGGCCGGCGCTTCGGGCGCCTCGGCCGTCGACCTGAAGCTGCTCACCACCGGCGCCTTCAAGCCGGTCGCCCAGGAGATCGTCCCGATCTTCGAGAAGGCGACCGGCCACAAGGTCCGCATGGAAAACGACACCGCGGGCGGCCTCAACCAGCGCATCGGCGCGGGTGAGCAGTTCGACGTCGTCGTGCTCACCCAGCAGGCGCTGGAGCGCATGATGGGCGCCAGGCTGATCGTCGACGAGTCGATCACGCCGCTGGCCAAGGTGGGGATCGGCGTGGGCGTGTCGCTGAGCGCGCCGCGGCCCGACATCTCCAACGTCGAGGCCTTCCGGCGCACGCTGCTGCGCGCCCGCGCCGTCGCCTATATCGATCCCAGCTCGGGCGGCACCAGCGGCATCTACCTGCGCGGGCTCTTTGTCACGCTGGGCATCGGCCCGCAGATCGAGCGCAAGGCGGTGCTGGTGCTTGGGGGCTACGCCGCCCAACGCGTCGCCAGCGGCCAGGCCGACATCGCGCTCCAGCAGGCGAGCGAGATCGTGGCCGTGCCGGGCGTGCAGTATGTCGGGCCGATCCCGGCACAGATCCAGAACTACACCGTCTATTCCGGCGCGATCAGCCCCAAGGCCCGCGACCAGGACGCCGCCGCCGCGCTTCTGGAGGCGCTCGCCAGCGTCGACGCGACCGCCATCATGAAGCGCAAGGGCCTCGAGATTCCCTGACGCGGTTACGAATGGTGACGCTTTTAATAAGCGAAAAATAAGGTTGGCCGGCGAAACCATGTGCCGACCATAGGGCACATGCCGGCGAGAGACCTATTCCGGTCGCTACTGCCCCACCTCGAATTCCTCCCCTTCGCGGAGTCCGCGAAGGGGAGGTGTCGGCGTCATACGCCGACGGAGGGGTCAGAAGCGCCAAATGGAGTCTCCGACCCCTCCGACGCCTTAAGACGGCGCCACCTCCCCGCGCTACGCGCAGGGAGGAAAGCTACGCTTCATCAACCTTTCAATTCCGCAATCGCCTCCGTCCACGCCGCGATCGTGAGGTCGATATCGGCCTGGGTGTGGGCCAGGCTCACGTAGTATTTGCTCTCGCCCTTCATCAGGCCGCGGGCGCGCAGCAGCTGGTTGAAGCGCGTGGCCATCGCCTTGTCGCCGCGCAGCGTGTCGCGATAGTCGCGGATCGGATGGTCGGTGAAGACGACGTCGAACAGCGGCGGCTCGCCGATCACCTGCGCCTTGATGCCCGCGTTCTCGAGCAGGTCCGACAGGGCGGCCATCAGCGTGCGGCCGGTGGCGAAGACCTGCTCGTAGGTGCCGGGACGCTTCAGCACCTCCAGCGTGGCGAGGCCGGCGACGGCCGCGACGGGATTTCCCGACAGCGTGCCGACCTGGAACAGGAAGTCCTCCTCCGGCACTTCCAACTTGTCGAAATGCGCCATGATGTCGGCGCGGCCGGCGATGGCGGCGAGCGCAAAGCCGCCGCCCACGATCTTGCCCAGCGTGCAGAGGTCGGGCGTGACGCCGTAATATTCCTGGGCGCCGCCGTAGGCGAAACGGAAGCCGGTCACGACCTCGTCGAAGATCAGCGGAATGCCGTGCTCGGCGGTGATGCGGCGCAGCCCCTGCAGGAAGCCGGGCGCCGGCGGGATCAGGCGCTGGAACGGCTCGACGATGACGCCCGCCAGCTCGTTCTTGTGCTCCTTGATCAGGCTCTCGGTCATCTCGAGGTCGTTGAAGGCCGCGACCAGCATCTCGTCCTGGACGCTCTTGGGGATGCCGGCCGAATCGGGCGAGGGTCGCGGGAAGTTGCCGGGCTTCTTGGGCGCCAGCGACATCAGCGCATAGTCGCTCATGCCGTGATAGCCGCCCTCGAACTTCAGGATCTTGTCGCGCCGGCGGAAGGCGCGCGCGGCCCGCATGGCGTAGAGGTCGGCCTCGGTGCCGGTGCAGACGAAGCGCACCTGGTCGGCGCAGGGGATGGCGTCGACCACCGCCTCGGCCAGCGCGATGCCGTGGCGGTTGTTGCCGAACAGCGTGGTGCCCAGCGGCACCTGGGCCTGCACCGCCGCCGTCACCTCGGGATGGGCGTGGCCGATGAACATCGGACCGGAGCCCAGCAGGAAGTCGACATACTCACGACCGGCCTCGTCCCACACGCGGCCCGCCTTGCCCTCGCGCAGGATCACCTCGGCCGGCATGTTGCCCAGGCTGCCGCCCGGCAGCACCCGCTTGGCCTGCTCGACGAGGTCGTTGGTGGGATCGAGGACGATCGTTGCGGTCATGGTACCCTCATACGCTGTGGACCGAGGGCCTCTGAGAGCGGAGGTTACTCCGCTCTCAGAGGCCCTCGATCCGGATGAACTTACTCGATCGGGACGAAGATCGAATGGCGCATCTGGCCCGAGATCGCCCGGGAAAAATGCCCCTTGCCGGACGTATCCTCCACCAGGATGACCTCGCCCGCGCCAATGATGCGCTTCTCGCCGTCGCTCGCCTCGATCGAGACGCCGCCGTCGAGATTGATGATGTACTGCCGGCGCGGCGCGGGATGCCATTCGTAATCGTAGGTGCCGGGCGTCTCGCGGAAGATGATTCCGGTCGCCGGGAAGGTGGCCGAGGTCTTGCCGCCACGGCCCTCGTTCTTCCACTCGACTTCGATGTCGCGGAAATGGCTCTCGCCCTTGTCGTCGACATAGAGGTTATGGATGCGCATGAATTTCTCCCGTTTGCCGTTTCAGGTCCCTAGCTTAGAACGAAAGCATGTTCAGGAAACCCATCGAGGCCGTTCTTTTCGACATGGACGGCCTGCTGCTCGACACCGAGAGCCTCTACCTCCAGGCCATGCAGGCCGCAGCCCGCACGCTCGATCGCGAGATGTCGCTCGACTTCTGCCATTCCATGATCGGCGTCCCGGGCCGTGAATGCGACGTCATGATCCAGGACCTCTACGGCCCGGGCTTCAGCCTCGCGGAGTTTCGCGGGACCTACTCCGGCATCATCAAGCAGCTTCTGGAGAATGCTATTCCCGTGAAGGCGGGCGTGGCGGAGCTGCTGGATTTCCTCGACGTCCATGGCCTGCCCGCCGCCGTCGCGACCTCCTCCCGCCGCGTCACCGCCGAGCACCATCTCGGCCGCGCCGGCCTGCTGCCGCGCTTCAAGGCCGTCGCCACGATCGACGACGTCGAGCGCGCCAAGCCCCATCCCGACATCTACCTGGAGGCCGCCCGGCGCCTGGGCGTGGCGCCCGATCGCTGCATCGCCTTCGAGGATTCCAGCATCGGCCTCACCGCCGCCCATGCGGCGGGCACCATGGCGATCATGGTGCCGGACATCCTGCAGCCCCTGCCCGAAATCCGCGGCAAGTGCCTCGCCGTGGTGGACGATCTGCATGCCGCGCTCGGCCTCCTGCGGCAAGCTTTCGCGCCCGCCTGATGCTGAAAAGCGCCAAGCAGGGTTCGATACTTGCGACGCTGCTGAGCCTGATCCTGCTGGCAGGCTGCGGCGCCACGGTCCGTCCGGCGGGCGAGAGCGTCCGCCCTCCGGCGCTCGAGGACGGCCGATACATTGCGGCCGACGGCACCGTCCTGCCGCTCACCGTCTGGCCTGCGGTCAAGGCACCTCCCAAGGCGGTCATCCTCGGCATCCACGGCTTCGGCGACTATCGCAACGCCTGGGAGGAGCCGGCGGAGATCTGGGCGAAGGAAGGCTTCACCGTCTACGCCTATGACCAGCGCGGCTTCGGTGGCAGCCCGACCCGCGGCCTGTGGGCCGGCACGCCGACGATGGTCGAGGATATCAGGACGGTGACCCGCCTCGTGCGCGAGCGTCACCCCGGCGTGCCGCTCTATCTCGCCGGCGAGAGCATGGGCGGCGCGCTCGTGCTCGCTGCCGCCAACGACCGCGACGTCGATGTCGACGGCCTGGTCCTGCTCGCAACGGCGCTACGCTCGCGCGACACGCTGGGCGCGCTGCTGAGGGGCGGGCTCGATTTCTTCGCCTTCGTCGTGCCGTGGCTGCCGATCGGCCCGACCTCGATCGATTTCCAGCCGACGGACAATCCCAAGACCATGGAGAAGATGCGCAAGGACCCGATGATCCTGCGCTATCCCCGCGTCGATCTCGGCTACGGCCTCGTCGAGGCGATGGATGCCGCGAAAGCGGCGGTGCCGCATGTCTCCAGGCCCTACCTGATGCTGCATGGGCTGGGCGACAAGCTCATACCGCAGGAGCCGGTGCGGTCGGCCATCGAGCTCATGCCGCGGCGTCCCGACTCGCATCTCGCCTTCTATCGCGACGGCTATCACATGCTGCTGCGCGACAAGGACGGACCGACGGTGGCCAGGGACATCGTGGCCTGGATCAAGGACAAGAAGGCCGCCCTGCCGTCCGGCGCCGACGCCGAGCGCTCGCGCCCCGAGCTCGCCAGGCTGTGGGGCAGCAAGAGCAAGCACTGAGCCCGCGCTAACCCACTCGGACGTGCTCATGCTCGTGGCGGCCGCTGCCATGGGCATGGCGCTCCTGGGTGACCTTCGCCGGCACGACGTGCAGCTGGCCATGGCGCACGCCGCGCTGGCTCACGGTCTCGTCGGCCAGGGCGCGCACCGCGTTGGCGGGGCCGCGTAGCACCGACACCTCCAGGCAGCTGTCGTGGTCGAGATGGACGTGCAGCGTGGCCACCTGCAGGTCGTGATGCTTGTGCTGGGCCTGCGTGAGCCGGCGGCCGAGGTCACGGGTCTCGTGATCGTAGACATAGGCCAGCGTCGCCACGCAGAAGCCCTTGCCGTCGCCCTCCTCCTCTTTCTCGCGCACCTGGGCCTCGCGCAGGATGTCGCGAAGCGCTTCCGAGCGGCTGGTGTAGCGGCGTTTCTTCATATGCCGGTCGAGCGCGGCGGCGAGATCGTCGTCGATCGAAAGGGTGATCCGCTGCATGTCGTTGCCTCTCCTCTGCTTGCCTCGCGGCATGCGTTATGCACATTCTTATAAATATGCATACGAAACTTCTCTCCTGCCTGCCGCTGCTCCTGGCCTCGGCCGGCGCCGCGGCCCAGACGCCGATCGGCGCCTCGGTCGTCCTGCCCGAGGTCGTCGTCAGGGCGCCGGGAGAGGTCGAAGCGCTGCCGACCGGCGCCGCGTCGGAGCGGCGCGTCTCGGGTGAGACGCTCAACACCCGGCCGATCACCCGGCCCGGCGAAGCACTGGAAGCCGCGCCCGGCCTGATCGTCACCCAGCACTCGGGGGAGGGCAAGGCGAACCAGTATTTCCTGCGCGGCTTCAACCTCGATCACGGCACCGACCTCGCGCTCTGGCTCGACGGCATGCCGCTCAACATGCGCACGCATGGCCACGGCCAGGGCTATGCCGACATCAATTTCCTGATCCCCGAACTCGTGCAGCAGATGGTGGTGCGCAAGGGGCCGTATTGGGCCGACGAAGGCGACTTCGGCTCGGCGGGATCCGTGCATCTTTCCTATGCAAATCGCCTGGAGAACAAGCTGGTGTCGGTGACGGGCGGCAGCTTCGGCTATTGGCGCGGGCTGGCGGCCGGCTCCTTCGCCCTGGGCGACGGCGCAATCACGGCGGCTGGCGAGCTGGTGCGCTACGACGGGCCCTGGCAGACCGCCGACGCCACACGGAAGTACAATGGCTTCCTGCGCTACAGCGAAGGCAACGCGGCCAACGGCTTCGCCATCACCGCGCTCGCCTACACCAACTCCTGGCATTCGACCGACCAGATCCCGGCGCGCGCCGTCTTCGACGGCAGCCTCGACCGCTTCGGCGGTGTCGACCCGACGGATGGCGGCGATGCGCAGCGCCATTCGCTGTCGGCGCGCTGGAGCCGCAGCGACGAGCGGACGACCGACAAGGTCGAGGGCTACTTCGTCCATCAGACGCTGAACCTCTACAACAATTTCACCTATTCCCTCGACGACCCCGACAAGGGCGACCAGTTCCAGCAGAGCGACAAGCGCCGGATCATGGGCCTGAACGCCAGCCGCGCCTGGCGGCATCCGCTGGTGGGGTTCGAGGCCGAGACGAAGCTCGGCCTGCAGGTGCGCCACGACGACATCGACGTCGGCCTGTTCAAGTCGGTGCAACGAACGGCCATCGCGACGACCCGCAACGACAAGGTCGACGAGACCAGCGTCGGCCTCTACGGCGAGAACCGGATCAAATGGACCGACTGGCTGCGTTCGACCCTGGGCCTGCGCGGCGACGTCTTCCGGGCCAACGTCGCCAGCGACACGGCGGCCAACTCGGGCCAGATCGAGGCCTTCATCGCCAGCCCCAAGGCGGGCCTGGTGTTCGGTCCGTTCGCCAAGACAGAAATCTTCGTCAACGGCGGGCTGGGCTTTCACAGCAACGATGCGCGCGGCGCCACCATCGCGGTCGATCCGGGCGACAAGGTCACGCCGCAACAGCGCGTGCCGCTGCTGGTGCGGTCGCGCGGTGCCGAGGTGGGGGTGCGGACGCGGGCGCTCGACGGCCTAGATTCGTCGGTGGCGCTGTTCCTGCTGGAGTTCGATTCGGAGATCCTGTTCCAGGGCGACGCCGGCACAACGGCAGCCGGCCGGCCGAGCCGCCGCGTCGGCGTGGAATGGACCAACCACTACCGGCCCTTGTCCTGGGCGATGCTCGACCTCGATCTGGCCTATACGCAGGCCCGCTTCACCGACCACGACGTCGCCGGCGACCGGATCCCCGGCGCGCCGAGCGTCGTCGCCTCGGCCGGCGTGATCCTGGGCGACGAGACGGGCTGGTTCGGCGGCCTGCGCTGGCGCTACTTCGGGCCACGCCCGCTGATCGAGGATGACAGCGCCCGCTCCGCGCCGACCTCGTTGTTCAACGCGCGGCTGGGCTATGTGTTCGAGGACGGTCTCAAGCTGCAGCTCGACGTGCTGAACCTGCTCAATACAAAGGCGAGCCAGGTCGACTATCACTATACCTCACACCTGCCGGGCGAGGATCCGGCCGGCGTCGCCGACCGTCACTTCCATCCGGTCGAGCCGCTGGCGTTCCGCGTCACGGTGGCGAAGTCCTTCTAGGAACGGATCGGCTCGACCGCCTCGAACGCGAGCGCCATCCATGGTAAGTAATGCCAAGAAAAAATATCTCCTTACTGGAGGCTTCCATGAGCGCAACCGTCACCAGCAAAGGCCAAATCACCATACCCAAGCCGGTCCGGGACCTGTTGGGGATCGTGCCGGGCAGCGTGGTCGACTTCGAACGAGCGCCGGACGGCCGTATTGTGTTGGTCAAAATCGGGAAGAAGGCTCGTCCGAACCGGTTCGCCCGCCTGCGCGGCCATGCTGGCAAGGGATTGAGCACCGACGAGATCATGGCCATGACACGGGGCGCGCGTTGACGTGACCTTGGTCGACACCAACATCCTGCTCGACCTCGTGACCGACGATCCCCACTGGGCGGAATGGTCGCTGGCCCGACTGGAGGAGGCCGCCCTGGCAGGCCCGCTTCTCATCAATGATGTCGTTTATGCGGAAACCTCGACCCGATATGCCCGCATCGAAGACCTCGACGCGATGCTAGCTGAGGCAATGATCGAGATTACGCCTACGCCCCGGTCGGCGCTGTTCCTCGCCGGAAAGGCCTTTCGGCGCTATCGCGCATCAGGCGGCACACGCACCGGCGTCCTGCCCGACTTCTTCATCGGCGCCCACGCGGTAACTCAAGACTGGCCGCTGCTCACACGCGACGCCGGCCGCTATCGCAGCTATTTTCCGAGACTTACGTTGATCGCACCTTCGGCTTAGCGCTTCTCCAGCATCGAACGAACCACATGAACCTGTTCAGCACGCTTCGCGACACACGCGGCTTCTCGATACCGATCATCGATGCCCATCATCATTTGTGGGATCTCAGCGCCGGGAGCTATCCCACCAAGCAGGATCAGTACGACAAGAATTTCTTCCTCGGCGACTATCGCAAGATCTGCTGCGACTACATGCCGACGGACTACGCGCATGCGCTCGCGGGCTATCGCGTCATCGGCAGCGTCCATATCCAGGGCGGGCGGGCGCCGAGCGAGCAGGTGGCCGAGACCGAATGGCTGGAGACGATGCACAGCCAGTACGGATTGCCGTCGGTGGCCGTCGGTCACGTCACCTTCACCCAGCCCGACTGCGCCGAGGTGCTGGCAGGCCATGCGCGCTCGGCCCTGATGCGCGGCATCCGCTCGCGGCCGGTGACCTCGTCGGGGCCGAACGCCTCGGTCGCCGGCGCGCCCGGCACCATGCAGGACGATCACTGGCGGCGGAACTTCGCGCTGCTGGAGAAGCACGGCATGTCGTGGGACATGCGCATCCCCTACTGGCATCTCGAGGAAGGCGCCGAGGTGGCGCGCAGCTTTCCGGGCATTCCCATGGTGGTCAATCACAGCGGCCTGCCGCTCGACCGCTCGGAGGACGGGCTCGCGATCTGGCGGCGCGGGCTGGAGACGCTCGCCAAATGTCCCAACGTCGTCGTCAAGATCTCCGAGCTCGGCCTGCCGCACGGCACATGGGACGTGCCGAGCAACGTGCGGGTGGTGCGCGAGGCAGCGGCGATCTTCGGCGCCGACCGGATCATCTTCGCCAGCAACCTGCCGGTGGCGAGCCTCAGCACGGATTTCCCCGGCATCGTCGCCGTCACGCTGGAAGGGCTGGCGGGACAATCGCCGGAAACCCTGGGCAAGTTCTTTGCCCACAACGCCATCCGCTTCTACCGCATGCCGGTCGAGGTTCCGACGGCGTGACCTGACACAGGCAGGCGCGCGGCGGCGATGGCGGACAGAACGGCCGTCGCTGCCGCCACCGGCAGCAACAGGTGGGCGGCGTTGCTGGCGAGCCAGCCGCCCAGCGCCGCGCCGATCGGCAAGCCGCAGAGGTTGAGGCTCATCGACACGGCCAGCGAGCGGCCGAGCCAGGCGGGATCGGTCACGCGCTGGCGCAATGTGAGGGTGCCGACGTCGATCGGCCCCTGCATGAAACCCACGAGCAGCAGACCCGCGGCCAATCCGTACAGTCCCCAGACGGCACCGACGGGCCAGCACGCCACCGCCGTGCCCAGCGTGCCGGCCACGATCATCCAGTGCTCGCGACCGAGCGTGCGGGCCGAGCCGGCACCGAGCGCGCCCACGCTGCCCGCGATGCCGGACGCCGCCCACAGCAGGCCGACGAGGCTGTCGGTCGCGGCCTGCGTCGCCATCTCCCGAGCCACGAGGACAGGCACGGCGATCAGCAGCACGCCCTTGCCCGCCATATACAGCGCGTAGGAGACGGCAAGTCCGCGCAACGCGCCATGGCGCAGCACATAGCGAAGGCCCGCGAGCGCATCGTGCATCAGGCGGCCAGGCGCGCCGGCGCGTCCGTCTTCCGGTCGACGGATGAGCGGCAGGAGGGAGAGCGCCGCGACGCTGTAGAGGGCAGCGATGACGGCCATGGTGACGGCACCACCCGCGAAACCGAACAGCAGGCCGGCCAGCACCGGCCCCAGCACACCCACCAGCGCATTGATGCTGGTGTCGAGCGCATTGGCGCGGTCGCGCGCCTCGACCGGCACGAGTCGCGGGATCAGCGTGCGGATGCCGGCGGAGCTGAGCGGGCTGGTGAGGGAGTAGAGTCCCACCAGGACCAGCACCGCCGCGGGCGTGGCGACGCGCGCCACATCGAGGACGACGAGCGCCGCCAGCAGCACCGCGCTGGCGACGAGATCGATGAGGATGATGCGGGCGGCACCGAAGCGGTCGAGCAGCGCGCCGGCGATCGGGCTCACGACCATGCCGGGAAGCATCGAGGTGAAGGCGATCCAGCCCGCCAGCGCCGGCGAGTCGAAGCGCTGCAGCGCATGGAAGACGATGGCGAGCGCGAACGTCCGGCCGGCCAGCCGCGCCCAGCACGCCGCCAGCAGGAGTTGCGACACGGCGGGAAGACGCAGGACCTGCCGGTAGGACGGCGCGGGTTCGATCACCGGGCCTTGTCCATCGCCTTCAGGATCGAGGCAAACCGCTCCTTCACCCCGGCATGCATTTCGGGATGCATGAAGACATGGAGCTCGTCCTCGCGGATCGCGGCGAGCTTCGCGGCCAGAACGCCTCCCGGGCTCACGGGATCGGGCCTCAGCGCCCGACCGTAGCGCTCCGGCCGATTGCGCCCGCTCTCGCTGATGCGGGTGCGGACATAGCCCGGACAGAGCACGGTGACTCCAATGCCGAGCGGCTTCAGCTGCAGCGCCAGCCCCTCCGACATAGTGACCACCGCGAACTTGCTGGCCGAGCAGGGGCTGAAGCCCAGCCCGCTATCCACTCCCGCAAGGGACGCGGTGTTGACGATGTGCCCACCTTCGCCGTGGGCGCGGAGATGCGGCAGGAAGGCGTGGACGCCGTGCAGCACGCCCATGAGGTTGACGTCGAACCCCCATCGCCAGTTCTCGAGCGAGATATTGTCGATGCCGCTGCCACCGGCCACGCCGGCGTTGTTGCAGACCACATGGACACTGCCGAAGGCCGCATACGACGCCTCGGCCGCACGGGCGACGCTCGCAGGGTCGGCAACGTCACAGGCGACGCCGCGCACGTTCGGCGCAAACGCATGCAGGCTTTCGACGGCGGCGGCCAAGGCCTCCGTCTCGATGTCGGCCAGCATCACCTTCGCGCCCGCCGCGGCAAAGGCCCGACCGAGCGCGAACCCGATGCCGCTCGCCCCGCCCGTCACGAAGGCCGTCTTGCCGGCGATCTCCTTCATGCTTCCCCTCGCGCTACCGCAAAGCAGCGAAGGCCTTGCGGATTCCCTGTCTTGTCGAGGAGATCATCCTGGCCAGCAAGTTGATATTGAGGGGGAAGATGGAGCGATCGCACGCATCCTTCCGAAGCGGCGGAATAGACCCGGCTTGGGTCTGTGCGTCGGCCAGCACCAGCATCGTCGCCCGCTCGCGGGAGCCCTTGCGGTACTCGACCAGGGCAGCCCGCAGCCGGGCCGCGGCGTCGGAGCTCGTGGAATAGAAGGAGACGTGGTCCGTGCTGCCCGGCGTGATGCAAGGCAAAGGCAGATTGAGGTCCGCGACGTGGATCCAGCCGGCGGGCCGCTGCCCCGTGTCGCGGGTGTCGACGATGGCGTGCTCGACATGGCGCCGCGCCATGAGGGCGGGCATCCAGATTTCCGTGGCGGGATCGTCGCGCAGGCGCAGGGCTTCGATCGACGCCAGGCCCGCCAGATCCAGGACATATCGGCGGGAATGGAATGAAACCAGGCCGAGGTCGAGTATGGCGACGGGCTCGTCGAGATATTGGCCGGCGATTATCGCCATCTGCTTCTGCTGATCGCCGATGTTGCGTGACGCGAGCGGGCTGGTGAGCGTGACCAGGATCGCGTCCGTGGTTCCGGCAACCAGCGCCACTGCCAGCAGGATATTGACCGGCACGCCGCGCGCCGGGGCGGTCCGCGCATAGACCGAGAGGAACACGATCGCCACCCAGATCTCGAAATAGATCTGATAGCGGCTGACGTCGCCATAGAGGCCGAACATCAGCTGCGCCGCGGTGGGAGCCACCAATAGCAGCAGGGCGGCAAGGCTCCGACCCTGGCGCATGCAAAGCACGGCCGCAAAAGCGGCGAGCGCCACGAAATAGAATTGTGCCTCGGCGTTGTGGAGGATGCGGCCGACGTCCGGAAAGCGATCGGAAAAGCTCACGGCATCGCGCTGCATCACCGAGGCCGGCAGGAGGCCCAGGCCATTGCTGTAGAGAAAAGCGGAGAAGCCGCCGATGCCGCAGACGACGACGGCGCCCGACACCATCGCTGCGAGGCGATGACGCGCCGTCAGGAAGAGGTAGAGAAGCGTCGGCAGCGAGATCGCAAGGCCCTCGTAGCGGATGAATGGCAGCAGGGTCACCGACAGCCAGAACGGCCAGGTGAGCCGCTCCTGCATCAGCGAGAGGGCGACGACGACGACGAGCATGACCTGGAGCGAATGCTCCATGCCGTTGAGCGGCAGCCCGTAGAGATTGAAGCAGAAGGCGGCGACGACGGTCGCCAGCGTGGCCCAGGAGGCTGGAACGAAAGTCTCGAACCACCGCCCGATCCACCACAGGGTGGCCAGCAGCGCCGCCAGATTGATCACCAGCGGCGCGAACTCACCTGCTGCCGTGAAGATGAACGGGACCAGCAGGAAGGGCCACAGGATGCTCGACGACGGGGCGGAGAGCTCGCCGGGGTTGATGCCGTAGTGCCCCTGCCCGATCTGCCGGGCCAGGGTGAGATGGATGTAGGGATCGTCGAGCGTGTAGACGATGCCGGAGGCGGCAAAGTAGGTTTGGCCTACCAGGAGCAGCGCCGGCAGCATGGCCAGCAGCGCACGAACCCTGGTCCCCAAGGCTAGAACTTCTCGACCCACGGCCGCACCTCCACCTCCCAGCTCCAGGCGCTGCGGTGCTGGTTGAGCGTGGCCCAGTAGGTCTCGGCGATGGCGTCGGGGTCGAGCAGGCTGTCGGGCCTGTCGGCCGGCACGGGACGCGCGGCGCTGCGGATGCCGCCGTCGATCACGAAGTGCGCGACATGGATCCCTTGCGGCGAGAGCTCGCGCGCCATCGACTGGGCAAGGCCGCGCAGCGCGAACTTGCCCATGGCGAAGGTGGCGGAGAGGGCGAAGCCCTTCACCCCGGCGGTGGCGCCCGAGAGCAGCACGGCGCCGTGCTTGTTGGGCAGCATGCGGCGCACCGCCTGCTGGCTCACCAGGAAGGCGCCGAAGGCGCTGATCTCGATGGCGCGCTTCACGTCGTCCGGCGGCAGGTCGACCAGCGCGCCGCGCACGCGGTTGCTGGCGTTGTAGACCACGACATCGGGTGCACCGTGCTTCGCCTCGACCGCCTCGAAGAGGCGGGCGACATCGGCGGCATCGGCGGCATTGCAGGCATGGATCGAGGCGCCGGTCTCGGCCGCGAGGGCGCCCAGCTTGTCGGTCTGGCGGGCGGCCAGCGCCACGGCGAGGCCATTGCGGGCGAACAGCCGCGCCAGCGAGGCGCTCAAGCCGGGGCCGGTGCCGACGATCAGGGCGGTGCGGAATTTGGGTCTGTCCATCGGGGCCTGCCTCGTTGCTCGGGATGCTCGGGGAGGTATAGGCTAATCCGTCGCCACGGAAAGGACAGCGCGCAATGGACTCCGTCATGACCGCCGGCCGGATCGACATCATTTCCGACGTGATCTGCCCCTGGTGCTACATCGGCAAACGACAGCTCGAACGCGCGCTGCCGCTGCTCGCCAAGGACAAGCTCGGCTTCAGCACGCTGTGGCATCCCTTCCAGCTCAATCCCGACATGCCGACCGAAGGCGTCGACCGGATGGAGTACCGCATCGCCAAGTTCGGCAGCCGCGAGCGCTCCCTGCAGATGGACCAGCGCATCACCGAGACCGCCGCGGCGCTCGGCCTCGAGTTCCACATGGAGAAGCTCACGCGCACGCCCAACACGGTGAAGGCGCACCGGCTGATCCGCTTCGCCGGCCAGCACGGCGTGCAGGATGCCGTGGTCGAGGCTCTGTTCGACGGGTATTTCTGCCAGGGAGCCGACATCGGCGATGCCGCGACGCTGGCCGCCATCGGCGCCAAGGGCGGTCTGGAATACGATTCGGTGCTGGCGATGGTGGCGAGCGACGAGAATGACAGGGAAGTGCGGGCGGGCGACCAGATGGCGCGCAACGCCGGCATCCAGGGCGTGCCGAGCTTCGCGCTCCAGGGCCATGTGCTGTTCTCCGGCGCCGTTCCGGCCGAGGAGATGGCGGGGTCGTTCCGGCGCGCCTGGGACGTGCTGAAGGACCGTGTCGGCTGAGGGCTAATCCGCCGCCCGCGCCGTGTTGACGACGGGCGACGAGAGCGGTCCCTTGAAGGTGACCACGAACTGGCGGCTGCCGCTCGAGATGCGGACCGAGGTATCGGTGGTCGACGCGGGCAGGCTGGTGCGGCTGGTGACATAGGCCGTGGCGTTCTGGCCTTGCACCGTCTGATTGTCGGTGGAAACGGTCCCGCCTTGAAGCACGAGACGCCCGGCAACCTTGCTTTGACGGTCGACGAAGCCCTTCAGCATCATCGAATCGAATGCCATTTCCTCGCTGAAGATGCTCCCCAGCCCCGTCGCGAAGGACGCGAAGGAACGCGACCCCTTGATGACCGTGGGATAGAGATAGCCGCTGAGCGTCGCACCGCCCGTGAGCCCGTTGCGCATTGTCGCTGGCGAGTTGCCCTTGCCGGAAACATGGATGGCGGTGGCATCGATCTTGCCATCCACAGCGACCGTCAGGCTCGAATTGCCCAGGCTGTTGGAGCCGGCGGTGTCGCGCAGCATCTGGCCGACGTAGATGCCCTTCACATCGCCCTTGAGATCCACCTCCAAGGCGGCCCCCGAGGCATCGACGGTGCCGGCGAAATTCACGCTGCCGCTGTAGAGCTGGCCGGTGAGCCTGGAGATCTTCAGCACACCCCGCGTGAGCGAGGCGTCCAGGTCGGCATAGTCGACCTTCAGCGACGCCGCCGACATGGCGCTGGTCCGCAGCGTCAGCGTGGCGTCGAAGCTGCGCAACGCCGCCAGATCAAACGGCTTCGAGCTTGCCGTCCGCGACGCCGATAGAGGCACCTGGCCGCCCTCCGGCACCGCCACCGACTCGGCGGATGCCGCCACCGGCTGGGCCGAGACGCCCAGCAGCTTGTCGAGGTCGAGCGTGCCCGGCACCTTCAGCACGGCGACGAATTTCGGCCGCGCGGCCAGCGTGCCGTCGACCGAGCCGGTCATCCGGACACCGAGCGCATCGATGTTGCCGTTGAAGACGGCGCGTTGCGAATTGCCCTTGAAGCTGCCGGCCACCGACAGCGGCCCGACCGATGCCGCCGCACGGCTGCCCGACAGCGCGGCGGTGAGGCGGCCGAGTTCCTGCGAGCGCAGGGCGAAGTTGGGAAAGTCGAAGTCGACGTTCTGGGTCAAGGCGAGCTTGCCGGAGGCGCGCGCGCTGGCGCCCAGGAAATCGACCGACACGTCGCGCAGGCTGAGCGACGCCATGGTGCCGGCGACATTGCCGCTCGCCGTCGCCGCGCCGATCTTGCTGTTGGCGAATTTGGGCAACCCGAAATAGTCGAGCAGCCGGTCGGCGTCGGGTGCACTGGCATTGAAGCCGAGGTCGAAGCGCGGGTTGGTGCCGTAATCGTCGATCGTGCCCTGGAGCCCGAGCCTGGCGCCGAGCAGGTTGGCGACCTTGAGGGTGCCGACCTTCAGCCGGTTGCCCTGCACATTGGTGTCGATCTCGACGCCGGCCAGGGTTTCCCGGCGAACGATCAGCTTGGCGATCTTGACCCTGAGCCCGAAGGCCAGCGGGTTCGCCGCCGCCGTCGCGGCGTCGATCGTCCTGGTGGGCACCGCGAAGAATGACGGTCCCGGCAGCGCCGGCAGCTTGGGCATGTAGGCATCGAGGTCGAGGCGATCGACGTCGACCTGCAGCGTGGAGACGATGGGCAGCGAAAGGGTAAAGGTCCCGCCACCGGTGGCATGCACGTCGTCGAGATCGAAGGTGGCGCCCGCGAGCTGCACGCCGTTGGGAGTCGACTTCATCTGCCCGGCGATCCGGAGCGTTTGCAGCCTGTCCTGGGGCACACCGCTGGTATCGAGGCCGAACCATTCCAGCGTTTCACGCAGCTTCGGTCCGGTGAGGCTGAAGGGACCATCCGAAGCAGCCTGCAGGACCATGTCGCCGGGCAGGATCGCCCGCACGTTGGGCACCGCGAGCACGCCTTTCTGCATGTCGAGCGTGATCGACACGTCGCGGATCGCCTCCTTGCGGTAGACGACCTTGCCGACATCGAGCGTCACCTTGGCATTGAGCACCGGCGGCGCGGCCTTGGCGGCTACCGGCTTCGCGGCGGGGGCTCCCGGCTTTGCCGCGGGGGCCGCAGGTTTCGCGGTGGCCGGGGCCGGGGCTGGATTGGCAGCGATCAGCCCCAGCAAGCCGGGGTCCGTGGCGATCGCGTGCCATTTCTCGAGGTTGAGGCTCGCCAGCGCGACATGGCCCTCGATCGTGGGCACCGTGCCCGGCGTGAGGGAGAGCGATCCTTTCGCGGTTTCGTGGCCCATCGACATGGTGAAATCGTCCATCGCGAGCCGAGCGGGCGACATCTCGAAGCCGCCATCGAAGGCGAAGCGGCCGATCGCCGAGCTGCCGAACACCGGTGGCTCACCGCCGGTGGCGCGCACGAGATCGGAGACGAAGTCGGTCAGCAGGCCGGTCTCGATCTGCAGGTGGCCAGTCGCCGCGGCATCGAGCGCGATCCGGCTGACGTTGCCGGCGAAGTCGAGCTTGCCGCTCGATACCTGCACGTGCAGCGAGGCGGTGTTGCCCTTGTCGGTGGGGGCACCGACCGTGAAAGCCAGCTCGAGCGGCACATTGTTGACGGTGGCGCTCCCGGTGACGCTGAACGGTCCGTCGAAGGAGCCGACCTTGACCTCGGCCTCGACATTCTCGGCGACCAGCGTCTTCTGGCTCTTGGGGTCGGTGTAACGGACATTGCCATGGACGATGGCGAAACGGCCGATCGCCATCTGCAGGCCCTTGCTGGGCGCGCCCCTGGCCTGGTCGGTCGGCGAGAAATCCCAGTTGGGCCGGCCATCGGCGTCGGTTTCGAGCACGATGGTCGGCCTGTAGAGCGTGAGCAGGCCGACCTCGATCCGGCCGGCGAGCAAGGCCTTCCAGGAGGGCCGGATCGACACCCAGCGCACATCGATCATCTGCGCGCCCTTGGCGCCCACGGCATTGGCGAACCGGACCTGGCCGGCACCAATGCCGGGCACGGGGAACATGCGCAGCTTCAAGGGCCCGTCGATCACCAGCTCCCGGCCGGTCGCCTGGCGCACGGCCTCGATCATCGCCGGCTTGTAGACTTCCATGTTGACGACATGCGGCATCACACCGGCGGCACCCAGCAGGGTGCCTACGGTTCCAACGGCGATCAGCCCGATTTTCCAATAGAGGCGCATGTTCAGCTAGGAACGCAGTGGGAGGCCGAAGGGTTTCCCAACTCCTGCAGGCTAGGCCAGCTCGTAACGCCGCACCAGCCGGTGCAGCAGCGCGATCGGCACCAATGTCACCACAATCAGGGTGGAGGCAGCCGCCGTGGCAATGCCGGCGCCGCCCCCTTCGAGCGACTGGAACATGACGACCGTGAGGGTCCGCCAGGGACCGCTGTAGAGGACGACCGTGGCGCTGAGCTCCGACGCCACCGTCACCCAGGTGAGCACGATGCCGCTCACGATGCCGCCCAGCATCAGCGGCACGACGATGCGCAGCAGTGTCTGCAGGGGCGAGCGGCCGAGGCTGATCGACGCCTCCTCCAGGGAGGGGTCGATCTGGTGCACGATGGCGCTGGCCGAACGGACGGCGAATGGGATCTTGCGCACCGTATAGGCCAGCACGAGGATCAGCGGCCCGCCGGTCAGCACCAGGAAACCTGCATTGAAGGAGACCACGAAGCCGATGGCGAGCACGGTGCCGGCCACGGCAAAGGGCAGCGTCGCCACGACGTCGAGCACGGTGGCGACGCCGTTGCGCCAGCGGGTCACGACATAGCCTACGGGCACCCCGACCAGGGTGGCCAGCAACGCCGCCAGGCTGGCAAAGAGCAGCGTGTTGCCAAGCGGCCGCAGCGCGCGGTCGAACAGGAAGCCGAAGTTGGCGAGGCTGAAGTTGGGATGCAGGACGGGCCCGCGGAACTCCATGAAGGACAGCACGACGATGGCGAAGAAGGGCACCAGCGCCAGCAGCACGATCAGCCAGCAATAGGCCGTCGCCGCGATCCGCAGGCCGGTCCCGATCCTGAGCAGCGGCGGCGTCTTGCGGGCATTGGTGGCGAAGCGGCGCTTGCTGAGGAACCGGCGCTGGACCAGCAGCACCAGCGTCGTGGTCAGGATCAGCAGCACGCCCAGCACACCTGCCGAGGCGGGATTAGGCGCTGTCTCGCCGATGAACAGCTTGAAGGCTTCGACGGCGAAGATCGGCAGATCTTCGGCCAGCACGAAGGGCACGCCGAAATTCTCCAGCGTCTCGATGAACACCAGCAACGCGCCCGCCAGCACCGCCGGCAGTACGATGGGCAGCGTCACCGTCCGGACGGTGCGGCCGGGCGAGGAGCCGAGCCCTTGCGCCGCCTCCTCCATCGAGACATCGACCGACTTGAAGGCGGCGAGCGTCGGCAGCAGCACATAGGGATAGAGCGTCAGCACATAGACCAGGACGATGCCGCCGCCGCCGTAGATCGAACCGAAGCCGATGCCCCACGACTGCAGCCATTGGGTGACGATGCCGGAGCGGCCGAGCAGCAGCACGATGGCATAGGCGCTGACGAAGGACGGCAGCACCAGCGGCGTCGCCGCCAGCGCCAGCAGCGCACCCTTGCCGGGGATCGGCAGGCGGGCGAGCGCGAAGGCCAACGGCACGGCGAGCAGGGTCGTTATCACCGTCGCGGCAATGCCGATGCCCAGCGTATTGGCGATGGCGCCGCGATAGAACGGGCGGCCCAGAACCTTGACGTAGTTGGCGAAGGTGAGCCGCTCGCCGTCGGGATCGAGCAGGCTGGCGCCGAACACGTTGAACAGCGGATAGAGCAGGAAGAGGCCGAGGAACAGGAACCCAAGGGCGGCGATGGCAAGCGGCAGGCGCTGGTTGTGCGGAATGGCGAGGGTCACGGCAACACGGTCAGCCGCGCCGGATCGTAGGCGAGGGCCACGGCGTCACCCGCAGCGAGCCCGAGCTGAGGCGCATCCAGCGTCGCCATCCGCAGCATGGTGCCGTCGGCCAGGCGTATGTCGGCGCGCGTGATCGGACCCAGCATCTCGACGCGTTCCACGGTTCCTGCCAGGCGTGGCCATGCGGCTGGAGCGTCCGCAGCCAGGCGCAGGGCTTCGGGCCTGAGTGCGCCACCCTGCAATATGTTGGTCGTGCCCATGAACTCCGCGGCGAAGCGCGAGGTGGGATGGCGATAGATGTCCGCCGGCGCGCCGACCTGCTCGAGCTTGCCGTTCTGCATGAGGGCGATGCGGTCGGACACCGCCATCGCCTCCTCCTGGTCGTGGGTCACGTAGATCGCGGTGATGCCCAGCGCCTTCTGCAGGTCGCGGATCTCGCCGCGCATGCTGACCCGCAGCCGCGCGTCGAGATTGCTGAGCGGCTCGTCGAACAGCAGCACCTGGGGATGGATGGCCAGCGCACGGGCGATCGCCACGCGCTGCAGCTGGCCGCCGGAAAGCTGGTGCGGCCAGCGCTCGCCATAGCCGTCGAGCCGCACGAGGGCCAAGGCATCGGCGACCTTGCGGCCGATCTCGGCCGCCGGCAGCCGGCGCGCCTTCAGCCCATAGGCGACGTTGCCGTCCACGGTGAGGTTGGGGAACACCGCATAGTTCTGGAACACCATGCCGATGTCCCTGGTATGCGCAGGCAATCTGTCGATGCGCTTCTCACCGAAGCGGATCTCGCCGCTGTCGAGCTCGCAGAAGCCCGCGATCATGCGCAGCAAGGTGGTCTTGCCGCAGCCCGACGGCCCGAGAAGGGTGAAGAATTCACCCTCCTCGACTTCGAGATCGACATTGTCGACGGCACGGACCGTCCCGAACGTCCGGCTGACGCCGGAGATGACGATGCCTGCCACTCAGATGCTCGAGTCCACAAAGGTGAACCTCATGCTGAGGAGCCACGCGAAGCGTGGCGTCTCGAAGCATGGGCCCACGCGCGGTGCCTGTTGCCGACCCTTCGAGATGCATCGCTGCGCGATGCTCCTCAGGGTGAGGTGGTCCGCCACTAGCGGGAGTCCTGGAGGACGTCCTTGATCCGCTCCAGGGTCTTGGCGCGCCTGTCGGTCCAGCCGTCCTCGTCGTACTTGACGATCTTCACCGCCGACAGCGCCGGCATGCCGCCGGGCAGGTTCGAGAGGTCGACGTCGCTGCGCGTCGGCCGGCGGAAGGTCGCCTTCAGGATCATCTCGCGCACGTCCTTGCGGTTGATGTAGTCGACGAAGGCCTTGGCCTGCTCCGTGTTGGGTCCGTCCTTGACGACGGCCACGCCCTCCATCGAGGCGCTGGTGCCGTCCGTCGGATAGATCACCTTCACCGGCGCGCCGCCCGAGGCCCACAGCGGGCCGGCATATTCCAGCGAGATGCCGAGCGGATATTCGCCATTGCCCACGCCCTGGAAGACCAGCGAGGAGCGGTTCAGCACCTTCATGTTCTTGAACAGCGCCGTCACCTTCTTCCAGCCCTCCTCGCCGCCGCCCCACAGGTCGACCAGCATGGTCACGGTCTGGTACGCCGAGCCCGAGTTGGCGGGATCGGTGAAGGCGATCTTGCCCTTCCATTTGGGATCGAGCAGGTCGGCCCAGCTCTTCGGGCCCTGGTCGGCCGGCACCAGCTTGGTGTTCTGCAGAATCACCAGAAGATGGAGGTTGTTGCCGATCCACAGATTGTCCGGGTCGCGAAAGTCGGCCGGCGTCGCATCACGGTTTTTCGAGACGTAGGGTGTGAACAGGCTCTTGTTGGTGTGCAGAAGCGAGCGGCTGACTCCCCAGATGATGTCGCCCAGCGGGCGCTGCTTCTCCGCCTGCAGGCGGCGCACCAGCACGCCGGAACCGGCCGCGACCGGCTCGACCTGGATGCCGGTTTCCTTGGCGAAGGCCGCGAACACGAGGTCGTTCAGCGTGCTGTCGTTGGCCGAATAGACCACCAGCTTCTTCTGCGCCCAGGCCGTGCCGGCAAATCCGCCCAGCAGCAGCGCCGTCAGCGCAAGCCAACGTATCTTCCCGAACTTCATCGCGATCCCCCGTTTCGCATACCCTCTGATTTGAGCCTGTCGCGACCGGCCCGGCAATGTAGAATGTCGTCGCAACGACGCCGTGGCCCCATCGACCCGGGTGACATGCGGCGCGATCAGGGAAGGAACGGACAATGCGGAAGACGATTCTGCTGGGCGTGGCGTTGGCTGCCCTCGCCTCCTCCACGGGGGCGGCGCTGGCTCAGAAGAGCGGCGGCATCCTCAAGATGTACCATCGCGACAACCCGCCCACCGCCTCGATCCACGAGACGTCGACCAACTCGACGGTCATCCCGTTCATGTCGGTGATGAACAACCTCGTGCTGTTCGACCAGAGCGTGGCGCAGAACAGCCCGGGCTCGATCGTGCCCGACCTCGCCAAGTCGTGGAGCTGGAGCGCCGACGGCAAGGCGCTGACCTTCAAGCTGCAGGAGGGGGTGAAATGGCATGACGGCCAACCCTTCACCGCCAAGGATGTGGTCTGCACCTTCGATCTGCTCACCGGCAAGGCCGAGAACAAGCTGCGCACCAACCCGCGCCAGTCCTGGTACAGCAATGTCGAGAAGGTGACGGCCAACGGGGACCACGAGGTCACGGTGCACCTCAACAACCCGCAGCCCTCGCTGCTGGCGCTGCTCGCCTCGGGCTACTCGCCCGTCTATTCCTGCCACGTCCCGCCGGCGCAGATGCGCACCAAGCCGATTGGCACCGGCCCGTTCAAGTTCGTCGAGCTGAAGGCCAACGAGAGCGTCAAGGTCACGAAGAACCCGGACTACTGGAAGAAGGGCAAGCCCTACCTCGACGGCATCGACTTCACCATCATGCCCAACCGCGGCACAGCGATGCTGAGCTTCATCTCCGGCCGCTTCGACATCACCTTCCCGTGGGAGGTGACGATTCCGTTGCTCAAGGACATCAAGACCCAGGTGCCGAACGCGCAGTGCCAGGTCACCTCGATGAACAACAGCACCAACCTGATCGTCAATCGCGACGCTCCGCCGTTCAACAATGCCGACCTCAGGCTCGCCCTGTCGCTGGCCATCGACCGCAAGGCCTTCGTCGACATCATCAACCAGGGCGACGCCGAGCTCGGCGGCACCATGCAGCCGCCGACCGACGGCGTCTGGGGGATGCCCAAGGCGATGTACGAATCGATCGCGGGCTACGGGCCCGATGTCGAGAAGAACCGCGTCCAGGCCCGCGAGCTGATGAAGAAGGCGGGCTACGGCCCCGACAAGCGGCTGAAGCTCAAGGTCTCGACCCGCGGCATCTCGCTCTACAAGGACCCGGCGGTCATCCTGGCCGGCCAGCTCAAGGAGATCTGGATCGACGCCGACGTCGATATCATCGAGACCGCGCAGTGGTTCACCAAGGTGGCGCGCAAGGACTACACGGTCGGCCTCAACACCACCGGCAACGGCGTCGACGATCCCGACCAGAATTTCTTCGAGAACTTCTCCTGCAAGTCGGAGCGCAACTACACCGGCTACTGCAACCCCGAGATCGAGAAGCTGTTCGGGGTGCAGAGCCAGGAGACCGACATGGAGAAGCGCAAGAAGATAGTGTGGGACATCGACAAGAAGCTGCTCGAGGACGGCGCGCGGCCGATCATCATGTGGAACCGTGCCTCGATCTGCATGCAGCCCTACGTCAAGGGCTACGTCGCCAACGTGAACAGCGTCTACAACGGCTTCCGCTTCGAGGATGTATGGCTCGACAAGTAGTCGCCAGCTTCCTGGCGCTTCTCCTGCTGGCGGGCATCGCGCCCGCCAGCGCCCAGAGTTCACCCACCAGCTGGCCCACGAGGCCAGTGAAGCTGATCAACGGCTATCCGGCCGGCGGCGGGGCCGACATCCTCGCCCGCCTGGTGGCGGAGCGGCTGACCCAGGCGCTCGGCCAGCAGGTGATCGTCGAGAACCGCACGGGCGCCACCGGCATGATCGCCGCGCAGTCCGTCGCGGCGGCAGCGCCCGACGGCTACACCGTGCTGCACTACACGATGAACATGGGCTCGACCTCGCCGGTGATGCCCGGCATGAAGATCGCCATCGATCCCGACAAGGAGCTGATGCCGGTCGTCATGATCGCCGGCCTCGACAATCTCCTCTATGTGAATCCGCAGACGCCGTTCAAGACGGTGAAGGATGTGATCGACGGCGCCAAGGCAGCTCCCGGCAAGCTGACCTACGGCTCGTCGGGCGTCGGCGGCTCCTATCATTTGTGGGGCGCGCTCTTCACCTCGCTCGCCGGGATCGACATGCTGCACGTGCCCTTCCGCGGCGGGCCGCCGGCCATCGCCGAGATCATCGCCGGCCGCGTCGACATGATGTTCGGCAACCTGGCCGAGATCCTGCCGCATATCCGCTCCGGCGGCGTGAGGGCCGTGGCCTTCACCAGCGTGCCGCCCTCGCCCGTGCTGCCCGGCCTCCCGACCGTGGTCGAGACGCTGCCGGGCTACCAGGCCGACAATTGGTTCGGCCTCGGCCTGCCCGCCCATGCACCGCCCGAGATCGCCGACCGCCTCAACAGCGAGGTCAACCGGATGCTGAAGACGCCGGAGTTCCGCGAGAAGCTGGTGTCGCTCGGCTTCCAGCCGCTGGGCGGCAGCAGCGACGACATGAAGAACGCCATCCAGCGCGACCGCGCCAAGTGGAAGAAGGTCATCGACGCCAACGGCATCCGCGGCGAGTAGCCGGGGCGAAGCTCCATTTACTTCAGGACGTGAATGCCTTGCGCATGGAAACGCACGGCGACGGGCTGGCCAATGTCCAGGACCGGCTTGCGGTAATGATCGCTCGCCGTCGCCTGCAGGGAAAGAGCACCGAGCTTCGCCTGATAGTCGGTCTTCTCGCCAAGGAAAGTATGATGGGTGATCTCGGCCACGCCTGAACTGCCGGCGGCTGCCGGATGGAGATCAATCATCTCCGGCCGCACGACCAGGCGCACCGCCTGGCCAGCGGCCAGACCTGAAGAGAAGGCGATGCGAACTCCCTCGACTTCGACTTCGGTCGGCGACAAGACGCGCGCCGGGACGATATTGGTGCGGCCGATGAAGCGGGCCACGAACTCGCTGGCCGGGCGGTAGTAGAGATCCTGCGCCGTGCCGTCCTGCACGACCTCGCCGCGCTCCATGACGGCGATGCGGTCGGAGATGGCCATCGCCTCCTCCTGGTCGTGGGTCACGTAGACCGTGGTGATGCCGACGCGCTTCTGCAGCGAGCGGATCTCTTCCCTCATCTCGACCCGGAGCTTGGCGTCGAGATTGCTGAGCGGCTCGTCGAACAGCAGCACCTTGGGCTGGAACACCACGGCGCGGGCCAGCGCCACGCGCTGCTGCTCGCCGCCGGAAAGCTGGTGCGGCTGCTGGCGCTCGTAGTTGGCGAGGCCGACGAGCTCGAGCACCTCGCCCACTGCCCGGGCGATCTCCGCCGCCGGCTTGCCCTGAACGCGCAAGCCGTAGGCCACGTTCTCGAACACCGAGAGATGCGGGAACAGCGCGTAGTTCTGGAACATGAAGCCGATGCCGCGCTGGTTGGGCAGGACGTGGGTGACGTCGCGGCCATCGATCGAGATCATGCCCTCGTCCGGCTCCTCGAAGCCCGCGATCATGCGCAGGGTCGTCGACTTGCCGCAGCCAGAGGGTCCGAGCAGCGTCAACAGCTCGCCTTCGGCCACGGAGAGGCTGACCTCGCGCACGGCATAGACCTCCCCCTTGACCGTATGGTCGAAGCGCTTGGAGACGCGGTCGAGCCGGATGCTGATGGGCGCCATGACGCTATCCCCCGAGAAGGCTGCGGGCGGCGGCGCCGGCCGTGGCCGTGCGCAGGCGCGCGAGAATGGCGCTCAGGACGGACACCACGGCGAACACCACCACGATCACGAACACCGAGAAAGCCGCGGCCGGTCCCAGCGCCATCTCGGTCATGTTCTCCAGGATGCGCACGGTGATGAGGGTCCAGCTGAGCGACACCAGGAAGATGGTGGCGCTGATCGCCGTCATGGAACGGATGAAGACGACGCCCAGCCCGGCGAAGAAGGCCGGCGCGATCAGCGGCAGGGTCACGCGCCGGAAGGTCTCGCCACTGCCGGCGCCCAGGCTGGACGATGCTTCTTCGAGGCTGCGGTCGATTTGCGACAGCAGCGCGACCGTGGCGCGGATGCCGGTCGGGCTGTAGCGAAAGACATAGCAGGCGACGATGATCATCGCGCCGCCGGTCAAGGCGATGGGCGGATCGTTGAAGGCGATCAGGTAGGCGATGCCGACGATGGTGCCGGGCAGCGCGTAGTTGATCATCGACACGATCTCCATCGCCTGCCGCCCGGGGAAGCGGCGCCGCGCGATGAGGTAGCCCACCAGCACGCCGTAGAGGCCGCCCAGCGGCATGCCGATCAGCGCGATGATCAGCGTGTCGCGGATCGCCGGTACGCCCTCGGTGAAGATCACCGCATAGTGATGCCAGGTGAAGCTGTTGTTGGCGCCGAAGGCCACGACCGCCGAGGCAAAGACCAGCAGCGCGTAAAAATAGAGGATGGAGACGGCGACCATCACGGTGGCGACCACCAGCGCCGCCGAGGCCCAGGGCGCGATGGCCCGGGTGCGCGAGCGTTGGCCCACCTTGCCCGTCACCGTGACGTAGGTACGACGACCGACCCAGTAGCGTTGCAGCAGATAGACGACGGCGGCCGGCACCAGGAGCATCAGCGACAGCACGGCCCCGCCCTTGAAGTCGAACATGCCGGTGATCTGGAGATAGGCCTGGGTCGGCAGCACCGGAAAGCTGTTGCCGGCCAGGATCAGCGGCGTGGCGAAGTCGGCCAGCGACGCCGCGAACAGCAGCAGGAAGGCGTTGGCGAAGCCCGGTATGGCCAGCGGCACGGTGACGGTGCGGAAGATGCGCCAGCGCGAGCCGCCGAGGCTGAAGGCCATCTCCTCGAGGTTGGGATCGATCGCGGCGATGATCGGCCGCAACGTGAGATAGGCGAAGGGGAAATAGGTCAGCGTCTCGGCCAGGGCCGTGCTCACGAAGCCGTAGGCGCTGACATTGTCGAACCCCAGCAGGTGATGGCTGATGAAGCCCCTGGGGCCGAAGGAGAAGATGATGGCGATCGAGGTGGTGAAAGGCGGCGACACCAGCGGCAGCAGCGCCGCGGCATCGAGCAGCGTCAGCCAGCGCCGGCCAAGGCCCGTGCGCGTTGCGGTGAGCGCGAACAGGAAGCCCAGCAGCGTGCCCAGCACGCCCACCGTCGCGGCCAGGATCAGGCTGTTGAAGAAGGCGGCTCGGTGGCCCGCGTCGCCCAGGCTGCCCAGCAGCGGTTCGAGCGTCAGCCGGCCCTCGTCGCTGAAGGCGCGGACGAGCAGCACCGTCAGCGGGTAGAGGACGAACAACGCCAGCAGCAGCCACAGGACGACAATGACGCCCAGCAGCACCGGGTCGCGCAGGACCCGGCGGCCCTCGCTGGCGAAGCCGCGTGAGGCCATTGCTAGGGCAGCACTTCCTTGATCCAGCGGTCGACGATGCGCTTGCGGTTGGCGCCGGCATACTCATCGTCGATCGGGAAGATGGTGGCGCCCTTCAGCACCTCGGCGAGGCTCGCCTCGGTCTTCACATCGGGGCTGGCCGGCACGAAGTTGACCTTGTGGTCGGCGAGCTTCGACTGCATCGCGGCACTGGTGGCGAAGTCGATCAGCTTCTTGCCCGCGTCGGGATTCTTGGCACCCTTGATCAGCGCGATCGCCTCGGCCGCCGAGCCGATGCCTTCCTTGGGGAAGCTGATCACGACGTCGTAGCCCTTGGCCTTGGTCTCGAGCGCATCGACGATGAAGAAGATGCCGCCGCCCGCCTGGCCCAGGCCCACCGGCAGCGTGCCGCCGCCGCCGCTCTTGGTATAGACCTGCACGTTCTGGCGCAGCTTCTTCAGGTAGGCGAAGGTCTTCTCCTCGTCGCGCTTGTTGACCTCCAGCACGGAGAAGATGCGCGTCACCGCCGTGCCCGAGGTGCGGGCGTCGGCCATCTGCAGCTGGTTCTTGTAGGCAGGATCGAGCAGGTCGTCCCATGAGGCCGGCGGCTTCAGCCCCTTGGTCTTGAGGAAGGCGCCGTTTGTCATGAAGACCAGCGGGTCGTCGGCCATGGCGGTCCACTGCCCGTCAGCGTGCTTGAAGCGCGCCGGCAGCTTGGCGAAGGACGGCGACTTGTAGGGCTCGAAGATGCCTTCCTTGATGCCGGCGGCGAAGGTCTCGACGGGACCGCCGAACAGCACGTCGATGCGCGGATTGTTCTTCTCGGCGATCACGCGGGCCAGCGCCTCGCCCGAGGAGAAGCGGATGAAGTTGACCTTGATGCCGGTCGTCTTCTCGAATTCCTGGAACATTGGCCGGGCATAGTTCTCCGGCCAGATCGTGTAGACGTTCACCGGATCGGCGGCCTGCGCGGTCGCGGCGGCCAGCCAGCCGGCCACTGCCAGCAGTGCAACGCAAAACATCCTCATCCGCTTCCCCCAAGTGTGACAGTTTTGTTACTTGAAGGCATCTTGCGTCATTTGCCGGCAACGCGCCACTGCAGCGCTACTGAGGATACGCTCGGCAAAGGTCAGTTCTGCAGCTTGACGTCGGCCTTCTGGATCACCGGCGTCCAGGTCTCGGCCTGCTTGACCAGTGCCGCGCGGAGCCCGTCGGGCGTCGAGAACCTGGCGTCGCCGCCCATGCTGGCGAAGCGCTCGACCACGGCCGGATCCTTCAGCACCTTCTCCATGGCAGCGCTCAGGGTCGCGACGACGTCCGGCGGCGTGCGGGCCGGCGCGATCAGGCCGAACAGGGTGATGGCCTCGAAGCCCGGAAAGCCCGCCTCGACCATGGTCGGCACGTCGGGCGCCAGCGCCGCGCGCTGCAGCGACGTTACCGCGAGAGGGCGGACCTTGCCGGAGCGCAGCACGGGCAACGCCGGGCCGATCTGGTCGAATTGAATCTGGATCTGGCCGCCCATCAGGTCGGCATTGGCTGGCGCCGCGCCCTTGTAGTGCACCATCTCCCATTTGGCGCCGGTGAGCAGCGCCAGCCACTCGCCGGCCAGATGGTTGATCGAGCCCGCGCCCGACGTTCCAAAGGAGAGCTTGGAGCCCTCCCGCTTGGACAGCGCCACCAGCTCGGCCACGTTCCTGGCCGGAACGTCGAGCCCGACTTCCAGCACCATCGGCTGCTCGAGGATGGTGGTGATGAAAGCGAAATCCTTGCGCCAGTCGAACGGCGCCCGACCGAACAGCACGGGGCTGTTCACCAAAGAGTTCGAGGTCAGCAGCAGCGTGTAGCCGTCGGGCGGCGCCTTGGCGACGATCTCGGCTCCAATCATGGCGCCGCCGCCGGGCTTGTTCTCCACCAGCACCGGTTGACCCAGCACGCCCTGCAGCTTCTCGCCAACGAGTCGCG
>CANIRG010000011.1 GCA_947469635.1 Rhodospirillales bacterium
CGTGCAGCTCGGCGTCGAGGCGATCAACGCCGCGGGCGGCGTCAACGGCCGCAAGATCGAGCTGGTCTCGCGCGACACGCAAAGCGACCCGACCAAGGCGGTGAACGCCGTGGCCGAGCTGACGCAGCGCCAGAAGGTCGCCATGATCTTCGGGCCGGTCAACTCGGGCGAGGCGCTGGCGGCGACGCCGCTGATCGCGCGCGACAAGGTGCCGATGCTGCACCCGTGCTGGGTCGACGAGCTGATCGACGTCAAGAAGTACCCGATGGCCTATCGCATCGCGCCCACCAACACCCAGGTCGGCGGCGGCGCCAACTACTACGTGGTTGATGTGCTCAAGCTGAAGAAGGTCGCGGTGATCAGCGACACCACCGGCTACGGCACGGCCTCGGTCAACACCTACGTGCCCATGCTGAAGGCCAAGGGCGCCGAGGTCGTCTACCAGAACCATATCGACGCGGCGAACCCCGACCTCAAGCCCGAGATGCTGCGCATGCAGGCCGCCGGCGCGCAGGCGATCATGCCGTGGAGCGTCAATGCCGGCTTCCTGTCGCGCATCTGCAACACGCGCGGCGCCATGGGCTGGGACGTGCCGATCGTTGGCCAGACCACGCTCGGTTCCACTCAGACCAAGAACCTGCTCGAGAAGCCCGAATACTGGAACAAGGTCTACTCGAACAACTTCCGCAAGTGCTGCAACGTCGATGGCAAGCTACCACCGCGCACCGCGGAGTATGTCGAGCGGCTGAAGAAGGCCAAGGTCGAGTTCGGCGACACGCTGCTGTGGTGGGTGGCGCTCGGCTGGGATAGCGCGCAGATGATGGCTGAGACGTTCAAGACCGCCGGCACCAAGAACGACGACGTTGTCGCCTACATGAACAAGGTCAAGGACTGGCCCGGCATCTACGGCACCGTCACCTGGACGCCTGAGCAGCACAACGGCTTTCCCGACTCCGAAGTGGTGATGTGCGAAGTCAACTCGCTGAAGGACGGCGCCTTTAACCTCGCGCCGGGCTACAGCACCTAAGCCATGTTCGCATCGATCGTTTCCTACGGCCTCGCAGTAGGAGCGGTCTACGCACTGATCGGCATCACGTACAACGTGATGTTCTCGGCCTCCCGTGTGTTCAGCTTCACCGCTGGCATGCTGGGAATGCTGGGCGGTGTGCTGGGCGCGCTCTTTATCGGCAAGATGGGCATGCCGGTGATCGTGGGTTTCGTGCTCGTGCTCGCCTGCGGTGCGGTGCTCGGCCTGATCACCGAGATCCTGACGGTGCGACCGGTGCTGAAAAGCATCGAGCAGCACCTCTACGTGCTGTCGACGCTGGCCTTCGCGCTGATGATCCAGCAGCTCACCGCCATCGAATGGAGCACCGAGCCGCAGCCCTTCCCGCGGCTGATCCCGATCGGGCCGGGCTGGCTCGACCAGCAGTTCTGGCTGCCGATGCTGGCCTGCGCCGCGACCATCCTTGGGCTCGAGCTGCTCTACCGCAAGACCCTGATCGGCCGCGCCTTCCTCGCCATCGCCGAGGACAGCTACGCCGCCCGTGCGCTCGGCCTGCCCGAGACGCGGCTGCGGCTCGCGAGCTATGCGCTCGCCGGCGTGATCGGCGCGCTCGCCGGCTTCACTGGTGCGGAGATGCTGCTGGCCTTCATCGGCAACCAGGCGATCCTGAATTTCTACGGCTTCGTGCCGGTTGCGCTCGGCGGCATGGGGTCCAACCGCGGCGCCGTGGTCGGCGGTCTCGCTCTCGGCCTCTTCCAGCAGGCGGCCAACTATTTCTTCGGCGGCATCTTCGCCGCGGTCGCGGTGTTCGTGGTCTTCATCGTCGTGCTGCTGCTCCGGCCCGAGGGCCTGGCCGGTGCGGCCTCGGCGCGGCGCGTATGAGCGACGCGGCCTCCCCCGCGCAGCCGGCGCGCGCCTCGGCCCTTGCCCGGATCGAGGGCGCCCTGCCCTGGATCGCGCTCGGCCTGGTCGGCCTCCTTCTGCCGCTGCTGGGCGACTCCTACATCGGCGTCATTGCCCAGCGCGCCTACATCTACTGGATCCTGTCGGCCGGCCTGAACCTCGTGGTGGGCTATGCCGGCCAGATCGCCATCGGCTGGGTGGCGATGCTGACGATCGGCGCCTACACCACGGCCGCGCTGACGGCCGGCACCGCCACCGCGCCCTGGCATCCCTATCTCGCGCTGGCCGCCGGCGGCGTGGTCGGCGCGCTGGCCGGCGTGGTCGTCGGACTGCCGGCGCTGAGGCTGCGCACCTTCTACTTCGCCATGACGACGCTGGGCTTCGCCACCATCGTCACCCAGGTAGCGCTCGCCTGGAAAGACGTCACCGGCGGAGGCGTCGGCACGCCCGGCCCGGTATTTCCCTGGCCCTTCGAGCCCGGCTGGGGCTTCTACTATTTCTGCTTCCTTCTGGCGGCGATCGCGACCTGGATGACGGCCAACCTCGCGGCGAGCCGCTTCGGTCGTGCCCTTGTCGCCATCCGCGACGCCGAGGTCGCGGCCGAAGCCTCGGGCATCGCCAAGCCGAAGCTCCTGATCGCGGTGTTCCTGTTTGCCGGTGCGCTCGGCGGGGTCGCGGGCGGCTTGTTCGCCTCGCTGCAGTCCTACATCACGCCCGACGCCTTCACCTTCGAGATGTCGGTGCTGTTCTTCATCGCCATCCTGATCGGCGGACGCGGCTCGATCCTCGGACCGGCGCTCGGCACCATCATCCTGACGGCGCTGCCCGAGTTCGCGGCGCCGTTGGTGCAGTGGTCGACGTTCCTCTACGCCACCCTCCTGCTCGTCATCGTCCTGGTGATCCCGGGCGGCATCGCCGACCTGCTGGACTACAAGAACCGGCGGCCGCTGAAGCAGCACCGCGAGATCGCGCCGCGGCCGGAGCTGCTGTCCCGTGTTCTCGATACGAGCAGCGACCGGAATGTTCTTTCCCTCTCCAACATCGCGCTGCATTTCGGTGGTGTGAAGGCGATCGACGGGCTCGACCTGGAAATCCGCTCCGGCCAGGTGCACGGGCTGATCGGCCCGAACGGCAGCGGCAAGACCACGACGCTGAACGTGATCTCCGGCTACTACGCCCCACGCACCGGCCAGGCACAGCTGAACGGCACCGCGCTTCCGTTCGATGCTCCCCACGCCCGCGCCGCCCATCGCATCGCCCGCACCTTCCAGACGCCACGGATGATCGGCGGGGCATCGGTGCTCGACAATGTGATGATCGGCGGCACCACCCAGGGACGAGGCACCTTCGTCGAATCGCTGCTGCTGCTGCCACGTCGTCATAGCGACGAAGCCCATCTGCGCGACGCGGCGATGCTCGCGCTGCAGACCGTCGGCCTCGAATCTCTCGCGTCGGTGCGCGCGGACCGCCTGCAGCACAGTGAGCTACGCTTCATGGAGATCGCCCGCGCCCTGATGCTGCGGCCGGCCTTCCTCCTGCTCGACGAACCGGCCGCCGGCCTGTCGGCCGAGGAGATCCGCCGGCTGGGTGCATTGATCGTCGCCATCAGCCGCGCCGGCGTGGGCGTGCTGCTGGTCGAGCATCACGCCGACCTGATCTTCGACATCTGCGATCGCGTGACGGTGCTCAATCTCGGCAAGGTGCTTGCCGCCGGCACGCCCGACGAGATCCGCTCGCACCGGGAGGTGGTGAATGCCTACCTCGGCGGCTGAACCATTGCTCGAGGTCAGGGGCCTCACTGCCGGCTACGGCAAGATCGGCGTGCTGGAGGGCATCGATTTCCGGATCGACGCCGGCGAGATCGTGGCGCTGCTCGGTCCGAACGGCGCAGGCAAGAGCACGCTGCTGAAGGCCATCTCCGGCCTGCTGCCGCGCTCGGGCACCATCCGCTTCGCTGGCCAGGACATCAGCCGGGCCAGCCCCGGCGACACGGTGCGCGCCGGCTTGGTGCACGTCGTCGAAGGCCATCGCGTATTCACCCAGCTCAACGTCATCGACAACCTCATGCTGGCCGGCTACGGCCTTCCGCGCGACCGGCTTTCCGTCCAGGTCGAGGAAGCGCTGTCGTTCTTCCCCGAGATCGCCGAGAAGCGCAACGACCGCGCGGTCACCCTCTCCGGCGGCCAGCAGCAGATGCTGGCCGTGGCACAGGGGCTGGTTCGCCGTCCGCGCCTGCTGATGCTCGATGAACCCTCGGCCGGCCTGTCGCCGGTGCTGGTGGATCGCGTGCTCGCCGCCGCCGCACGTCTGCGCGAATCGGGCACCGCCGTGCTCCTTGTGGAGCAGCTGATCGAGAAGGCCCTGAAACTCGCCGACCGCGTCTATGCCCTGGCGCGCGGCTCCATCGTGCTGGAAGCCCGGGCCGACGAGGCCGATCTGCCGAACCGGCTGGAGCGCGCCTATTTCGGATAGGGCGCCGGCGTATCGATCATGAAGCGGAGGAATTGCGATGAGTGAGGTACGTATCGTGGCGACCGGTCTCGGCTTTCCCGAAGGTCCGATCGTGATGCCCGACGGTTCGGTGATCCTGACGGAGATCCGCAAGAACCAGTGCTCCCGCATCACGCCGGACGGCAAGGTGTCGCTGTTCTCCGCCGCGGGCGGCGGGCCGAACGGCCTCGCCGTCGGACCCGATGGGGCGATCTACTGCGTCAACAACGGCGGCAATCGCTATGTCGAGGGCGTCTCGATGGGCCAGGGGCCGTCCCCCGACTACAAGGGCGGCTCCGTCCAGCGCATCGACCGCACCACCGGCGCCGCGACGACGCTCTACACCGAATGCGACGGCCATAAATTGTCCGCGCCCAACGACATCGTGTTCGACGCGCACGGCGGCTTCTATTTCACCGATCTCGGCAAGCGCTACCCGCGCCATCGCGATCACGGCGGCGTCTATTACGCGCTGCCCGACGGATCGAAGATCGTCTGCCTCGCCTATCCGATCCTGAGCGCGAACGGCTGCGGCCTCTCCCCGGATGGCAAGATCCTCTATGTCGCGGATACCGAAGGCGCACGCCTGTGGGCCTTCGACGTCGAGGGACCGGGCATGCTCCGCAAGCCCGGGGGCCACGCGCCGCACGGCGGCCGCACCATCGCCGGCCTCGGCGGCAAGGCGCGCTTCGACAGCCTGGCGGTGATGCAGAGCGGCAACATCACGGTGGCGACGCTCACCACAGGCATGATCACCGAGATCTCGCCCGCCGGCGCGATCGTGCGCGAGGTGAAGATGCCGGACGTCTATCCCACCAACATCTGCTTCGGCGGCGCCGACATGCGCACCGCCTACATCACCCTGTCGGATGCCGGTCAGCTTGCGACCATGCAGTGGCCCGAACCCGGCCTGAAGCTCAACTACAATTGAGGGAGATTCCCATGGCTGGCAACGGACAGACGATCATCGACCTCGACAAGAAGCGCATGCACGCCATGGCGGCGAAGGATATCGCCACGCTGGAGGCCGTGCTGGCCGACGACCTGATCTACACCCACTCCTCGGCACGGCTCGACACCAAGAAGAGCCTGATCGGCGGCATGACCTCGGGCTCGACCGTCTACACCAGCGTCGAGCCGTCCGAGGTGAAGGCGCAGGATCTCGGCGACACGGTGGTGCTGACGGGAATCGCCCAGATCAAGGTCGTCTCGGGCGGCACGCCCAACGCCTTCGGCGTGCGCTTCACGGATGTTTACGCCAGACGCGGCGGAAGCTGGCAGATGGTAACGTGGCAGTCGACGCGCCTGCCGGCGTGACCCTCAGCAAGGAGACTTCGATGACCGAAGCCACGCTTCCGTCCAACCTGCCGCAATGGATGAAGGACCATGTCGACCGCTACCTCTCGAGCGGCGGCACCGACGGCCATATGTACACGATCAAGCTGCCCAACCTGCCGGAACGGGCGGTGCCCTCGCTGCTGCTCACCACCACGGGCCGCAAGTCCGGCAAGAAGCACCTGTTCCCGCTGTTCTACGGCGAGTCGGGCAAGGGCTACTTCATCGTCGCCTCCAAGGGCGGCGCGCCGGAGCATCCCGGCTGGTACCGCAACCTGCTCGCCCATCCCGAGTGCGAGGTCCAGGTCGGCACGAAGAAGATGAAGGCCCGGGCTCGCACCGTCTCGGGCGAGGAACGGGCGAAGCTGTGGAAGGAAGCGGTCGTCTTCTGGCCGCCCTACACCGAGTATCAGCAGAAGGCCGGCTCCCGCGAGATCCCGGTCGTCATGCTCGATCCCATCGGATAACGCTCTTGCTTGCCTCCCCATTCATATGGGGAGATGCCCTCGTCATACGAGGGCGGAGGGGTCATGAGCGCCAAATGGATCCCCTGACCCCTCCGTCACGTATGACGTGACACCTCCTCCGATGACGGGGGAGGAAAGGAGACTTTAGCGCAGCGGCGAGAACTTCGCCGGCACCGCGAACATGCTTTCCTGGCGATGCAGGATGGTGCTGGCATCGCGCGGCGGCGGCCAGCTGCCGGGCTTGGTGCCCAGCGCACGCAGGCGCTCGCGCTCGCCCATGTTCTTGTAGGCCCAGACATGGATCCACTGGTTGAGCGGGCCGATCTCGGTGTAGCCGGCGAAGATCAGCGGCGAGACGGCAGCCCGATCCTTGATGCGCGGCGTCCAGGCTTCGATGACCTTGGGGATCGCGCCGGGGCCGTAGGTATAGGTGCGGAACTCGTAGAGGTTGCCGTGCTCGGCCGGCTCGAAGTGCGGCGAGAAGGGCGCGGGATAGACGATCTTGGCCTCCATCTCGAGGACGAAGTCGGCGATCTTGGGCGGCCAGACCTTGGTCGCGACGGCCTCGGCGCGGATGCGGTCGCGCTCGGCGGTGCTCTCGTAGGGCCAGATATGGATGATCTTGTTGAGCTGGCCGACCTCGGTGCGCCAGAAGCCGCCGAGGCGCGACAGCTTCTCGCGGCCGGGCAAGGCAACTGCGAAGGCTTCCTCAGCCTGCGGCACGGTGCCGGGCTTCAGCAGGTAGGTACGGATTTCAAAGATCATCATTCTCTCCTTGTGAACGTCAGTTGGCCGCAGCGGCCTGTGCCGGCTTGAAGGCCGGGATCACTTCCTTGCCGAAACGCTCGAGCTGCTCCAGCGCCACGGCGAGCGGCGTGCCCAGCGCCATGCCGCAGCTCACGCGGTCGAGGCCGGGATAGCGCTTCTCGATGGCCTTGAGCTGCTCGACGATGTCGGCCGGCGTGCCGGCGAGGAAGCCGCCTGCCTTCACCGCGTCCTCGATCCGGGGCAGCTTGATGTTGGCCGCGAGTCGCGGATCGCGCATCGCGGCGATCTGCTCCTCGGAGAGCGCACGCACCAGGCGCAGCTCGCCGAACATCTTCATGTTCTCCTCGTAGTATTTTCCCGCCGCCTTCATCGCCGCCTCGCGGCTCTCGCCGATGAAGAACTGGAAACCGAGCGAAAGCTTCTCGCCGATCTCGAGCTTGATGCCGCGGCGCGCGTAAGCAGCCTGGAAGGCGGTCATGTGGCGATCGACGGCGCCGCCCTCGGCCGAGCCACCGCCGATCACGCCGGAGATGCCGTGCTTGGCCATGAAGTCGAAGGCGCGATCCGAGCCGCTCTGGATCGGCTGCCAGCATTCCACCGGCAGGCGCAGCGGGCGTGGCACCAGCGTGATGTCCTTCAGCGTGTAGCCGCGATAGGGCACCGCCGGCGGGATCGTGTAGTAGGTGCCTTTGTGGGAGAATTTCTCCTCGTTGAAGGCCTTGAAGATGACGTCGCAGCCTTCCTCGAACATCTCGCGGTTGGCCGCTTGGTCGGTGAGCGGCGCGCCGAAGCTCTCGACCTCGCGCGTGTGATAGCCGCGGGCGACGCCGAAGATGACCCGGCCGCCGCTCAGCACATCGGCCATGGCATAGTCTTCCGCCAGGCGCAGCGGGTGCCACATCGGCACGACATTGAAGCCGCAGCCGATCCGCAGATTCTTCGTCACGTTGGTGAGATGCAGCGCCATCATCAGCAGGTTGGGGATGCACTCCGTCCCCTCGGGCTGGAAATGGTGCTCGGCCATCCAGAAGGTGTTGTAGCCGAGGCGATCCATCTGCTTGGCGTAGGCCACCGCCTTGTGCAGCACGCCCGCCAGCTCCTCGTTCGGATAATGGCGCTCGTTGACCGGGGTGCCGGTATAGCCGGGGTTCTCAAGGTCGACCGAGCCGACATAGGAGCTGTCGAATTTCGTGATCATGGGCGATTCCTTCCCGGCCTCGACGGCCAAAAAACGCGCTAGAATGTCCGCCTGACCGAACGGAGGCAAGCGATGGCCAAGCAGTACGACCGCAGCGCGGAGGATCTGGGCAATATCGTGGGGCTGGAGCACGTCAACCTGCAGATCGCCGACCAAGGGCTCGCGACCGTCTTCTACATGAGCGGGCTCGGGCTCACCCGCGACCCTTACATGATGACCAGCATCGACAATATGTGGGTCAATGTCGGGCGCAGCCAGTTCCACCTGCCGACCGGCAAGGCGCAGAATCTGCGCGGGCGTATCGGCCTGGTCCTGCCCGATCGCGAGGCACTGCTGACGCGGCTCGGACGGGTCGCCAAGATGCTGGAGGGAACGAAGTTCGCCTTCAGCGAGCACGAAGACCATGTCGAGGCGATCTGCCCCTGGGGCAACCGCTTCCTCTGCCACGACCCTGCTCCCCGCTTCGGCCAGATCGCGCTCGGCATGGCCTATGTCGAGTTCGACGTTCCGGCCGGTGCCGCCCCGGGTGTCGCCGATTTCTACCGCCGCGTCTTCGACACGCCGGCCCACGTCGACGAGGGCGCGGCCCATGTCTCGGTCGGCATGAAGCAGGAGCTGGTGTTCCGCGAGACGGAGGCGCCGCTGCCGGCCTACGACGGCCATCACATCCAGGTCTATGTCGCGAGCTTCTCCGGCCCGCACAAGAAGCTGCTCGAGCGCGGCCTGATCACCGAGGAAAGCAACACGCATCAATACCGCTTCGAGAGCATCGTCGATCCCGAGAGCGGCAAGCCGCTGGTCCAGGTCGAGCACGAGGTGCGCAGCATGACCCATCCGCTCTATGCGCGGCCGCTGGTCAACCGCAACCCGCAGCAGACCAACCGGAACTACGTGCAGGGACGAGACGCCTGGGTGCCCGATCCGATGGAAGCGGAGATGGACGACCCGCGTGTCGCCATGCGCCAGCGCCGCTTCGACGAGGCGATGCAGACTCCTGCTCGTCAGCCGGCATAAAGGGAGCCGTCATGGACATAGCGTTCACGGTGAATGGCAAGCAGCACCTGGTCGGCGCGGCCGAGACCGTGTCGCTGCTCGAGGTGTTGCGCAATCACCTCGGCCTCATGGGCACGCGCTACGGCTGCGGGCTCGAACAGTGCGGCTGCTGCATGGTGCTGGTCGACGGCCAGCCCGCCTATTCCTGCACCCGCGAGGTCGGCACGGTTGCCGGCTGTGACGTTACCACCATCGAGGGGCTCGGCACCGCCGCCAAGCCGCATCCGCTGCAGCGCGCGTTCCTCGACGAGCAGGCCGGCCAGTGCGGCTATTGCCTGTCGGGAATCCTGATCTCGGCCAAGGCGCTGCTCGACCGCAATCCCAACCCGAGCCGTGCCGACATCGTCACGGCGCTCGACAAGCATCTCTGTCGCTGCGGCGCTCACCAGCGCATCCTGAACGCCGTGCAGCGCGCCGCCGCCAGCCTGCGGGAAGGGAGCCCGGCATGACCGCGCCTGCCTTGCCCGCCAGCCTGATCGAGAACCCACGCCTCGACCGCTGGATCGCCTTCCAGCCCGACCTCACCGTCCGCATCGCCACCGGCAAGATCGAGATGGGCCAGGGCATCGTCACCGCCATCGGCCAGATCGCCGCGGACGAGCTCGACATTCCGTTCGCCCGCGTCGCCGTCCTCTCCGGCGATACCACCCATGGGCCCGACGAGGTCTATACGACCTCGTCGCTGTCGGTCGACGTGTCCGGCGGCTCGGTGCGGCTGGTCTGTGCGGAGGTCCGCGCCAAGGCACTGGACCGCGCCGCCCTTCGCCTCAATTGCAGCCGCGACGAGCTCACCGTGGCCGACGGAAAGTTCGTGCAGAACGGCGTCGTGACCGACCAGGACTACTGGACCGTGGCCGGCGAGATCGACCTCACGCAGGCCGTGACCGGCACGTCACCCGTCAAGCTGCGCGCGGCTTACAGCGTGGTCGGCCAGAGCGTGCCGCGCGTCGACCTGCCCGGGAAGGTGAGCGGCGCCGCCGCCTATGTGCACGATGTCCTGCCGGCGGGCGTTCTCCATGCGCGCACCTTGCGCCAGCCCAATCGCGGTGCGGTGCTCGCGTCCCTCGACGAGGCCGCAATCCGTCACGCCGCCAGGGGCGAGCTGCAGATCGTTCGCGAGGCCAACTTCGTGGCCTTCGTCAGTCCCGTCGAGAGCGTGGCGCAGGCCGCCGCCGTTGCGGCCCCTCTCCATGCCAGATGGGACAATGTCCGCCAGTTGATACCCGAGCAGCAGGAAGCCGCCTGGCTGAAGGGCCAGCCGAGCGACGACCGACGCGTCGGCGCCTGGCCTGCGCCGACCACGCCGCCGAAGAACCTCGTGCGGGCGACCTTCTCCCGTCCCTACATCGCCCATGCCTCGATGGGGCCGTCCTGCGCCTTGGCCGAGTTCCGCGACGGCCATCTCACCGTGCGCTCGCACGGCCAGGGCATGCATCCGTTGCGCCAGAACCTCGCGGCGGCGCTCAAGCTGCCGATCGAATCGATCACCGCGCAGCATCTGCACGGTGCCGGCTGCTACGGCCACAACGGCGCCGACGATGCCGCCCTCGACGCAGCACTGGTCGCATTGCGCCTGCCCGGCAAGTGCATCCGCCTGCAATGGCGGCGCGAGGAGGAATTCGGCTTCGAGCCGGTCGGGCCCGCCATGCTGGTGACGCTGCACGTCGATCTCGACGAACGGGGCCGCCCCGCCGACTGGACAACGGAGATTTGGAGCCCCACCCATGTCCAGCGGCCGGGCAACGGCACCGGCTTCCTGCTGGCGTCGGAGGCCATGGCTAATCCGCCGCCCGAGGTTGCACCCTTCGATCCGACGGAGCAGCGCGGCGGTGGCGGTACGCGCAACGCATTGCCGATCTATGACGTGCCGGCGCATCGCATCCTGCACCATCTGGTGGTGCGCCCGCCCGTCCGCACCTCGGCGCTGCGCGGGCTCGGCGCCTTGCCCAACGTCTATGCCATCGAATCGCTGATCGACGACCTCGCCGCGCGCGTCGGCGAGGATCCCGTGGCCTATCGGCTCTCAATCCTGTCCGAGCCGCGGGCGCGGCGGTTGGTCGAGCTGGTCGCCGAGCGTTCCGGCTGGGCCTCGCGTGGACCGTCCGGCACCGGCACGGGGCTGGGCATCGGCTTCGCTCGCTACAAGAACCGCGCGGCCTATGCCGCCGTCGTGGCGGCCGTCACCGTGCAGGAGACGGTCAAGGTCGATCGCGTGTGGTGCGTGGCCGACGCCGGGCTGGTGGTCAATCCCGACGGCGCGCGCAACCAGCTCGAAGGCGGCATCGTCCAGGCGGTGAGCTGGACGCTGAAGGAGCAGGTACGGCTCGACGAGCACGGCATCGCCTCACTCGACTGGGACAGCTATCCGATCCTGAGGTTCAGCGAAGTTCCCGAGATGCGCGTGGAGTTCGTCGAGCCGGGCAGCAATCCCTCGCTCGGCGTCGGCGAATGCACCGTGGGTCCCACGGCGGCAGCCATCGCCAATGCCGTCAACCATGCGCTCGGCGTCCGCATCAACGACATGCCGCTCACGCGCGACCGAATCATGGCGGCGTTGCTGAAGGTATGACCTCACCCTGAGGAGCGCCCGAAGGGCGCGTCTCGAAGGGTCGGCCATAGGCACCATCTGTGGGGCCCATGCTTCGAGACGCCACGCTTTGCGTGGCTCCTCAGCATGAGGTTGTGCTGGCTCGCCTGAAAATCACAGACAGGTTGTTCGCGGGCATTGCTACCACGTGCGGCGTGCCGAAGCCGTGCTCCCGCGCGAGCGCGATCACTGCCTCCAGGTCGCGCACGCCCCAGGCGGGGTTGCGGTGGCGCAGGTCGCGGTCGAAGTCGGCGTTGCTGGCGGAGGTCGGGGCGCCGTTGCGGTGATACGGGCCGTAGAGGAACAGCAGCCCGCCGACACGCAGCAGCCGGGCCGCGCCGCGCATCAGGCCGATGGCCGACTCCCACGGCGAGATGTGGATCATGTTGATGCAGACCACGGCGTCCGCCGAAGCGATCGGCCAGCTCGCGGCCGACGCATCGAGCGCCAGCGCCGGGCGGACATTGGCGAGAGCTTCGGTGCTCGCCCAATCGTCGATGCTGGCGCGCGCCACCTCGTCGGGATCGCTGGGCTGGAAGGTGAGCTGCGGTAGCCCCGCTGCAAAAAATACGATGTGCTCGCCCGAGCCGCTGGCAATCTCCAGCACCAGGCCTTGCGCCGGCAGATGCGGCGCCAGCACATCGAGGATAGGCTGGCGGTTGCGCGCGACAGCCGGCGCCCGCCGCCTCACGTATAAATTTCCATCAGGCCGCCAGCTGCGCGACGGTCGGGCCGTCACCGGCCAGCGTCGTGCGGCGCATGTCGCGCGGCTCATGCGCAGGGAAGGGCCGTGCGCGATGCATGGTCTGGCGGTTGTCCCACATCACCAGATCGTCGACCCGCCACTTGTGGGCGTAGACGAACTCACGCTGGGTGGCGTGCTCGATCAGGTCGCGCAGGTAGCCGCGCGCCTCGGGCATCGGCCAACCGACGATCTCGCCGGCATGGGACGACAGGTACAGCGACTTGCGGCCGGTCACGGGATGGACGCGGACCATGCACTGGCGCACCGGCTTGAAGCGCTGGCGCTCCTCGTCGGTGAAGTCGCTGAAGCCGATGAGCTGGCGCGAGAACATCTGCGAGTGCTCGCACACCATGCCCTCGACCTCGGCCTTGGTCTCGTCGTCGAGGGCATCGTAGGCCGCGCGCATGTCGGCGAACTGCGTGTTGCCGCCCTTCGACGGGATGCTGATCGCGTGCAGCAGCGAATACTTGGCCGGCGTCGTCTTGAACGAGCTGTCGGAGTGCCACAGCCGGTTGCCGATGGCGAACAGCCGGCGGCGGTCCTCGCGGGCAAACGGCTTGTCGTTCTTGTCGAGATTGGAGACGTCGGCGAAGGTCGTGGGCAGGCGCGCCTCGGTCTCGGAGCGCAGGCTGGTGCCGATGGCGTGCTCGATGTCGCCCAGGCTCTGGGTGAAGGCGAGCTGCTGGGCGTCGGTGATCCTCTGGTCGTGGAACACCAGCACGGCATATCTGTCCATGCCGGCATGGATCGCCGCCACCTCATCGCGCGTGAGGGGCTTGCGCATGTCGATGCCGTCGACCTCGCCCGCGAAGCAGGGTCCGACCTGGCGGATGGTGACTGTCATTGCCGTGTCTCCTCCTTCTGCCTTCTGCTCTCTTTTCTACGCTTCGCCGTAGTGGACGCGGCGATAGGCCCGCGAGGGGATCAGGTCGTCGATATGGACGTCCCACAGCGTGCCGATATTGGCACCCTGATGTTCCTTGAACAGCGGAGCGAAGCGGCCGGGCTGGGTGACCGACGCGCCGCGCAGGCCGAAGCCTGTGGCGGCGGCGGCGAGGTCGCCGCGGCCGTGCACCGCCTCCTTGGCCGTGATCTTGTTGGCGCGGAACTTGTGCACCTCCGCGCCATAGCCGCCGTCGTTCATGATCGCCATCAGCATGCGGATGCCCTGGCGGCGGACGGTCTCGAGCTCCTGCACATGCATCATCAGGCTGCCGTCGCCCTCGACCAGCAGCACCTTGCCGTCGCCGCGCGCCGCGGCGATGCCGATGGCGGCGGGCAGGGCCGAGCCGATGGCGCCGAAGTCGTTGACCACGTGATAGCGCGCGGCCGGCCGGCCCTTCATGTGGGTCATCACCATGCTGAAGTAATGGCCGGCGCCGACCACGACCTCCCAGTCCTTCGGCACCGCCTGGTCGAGCTCGACCACTGCCTTGCGCGGGTCGACGGTGTTGGGCTGCACCGGGAATTCCTTGCTGTCGGGCGAGTCGGCCGCGATCAGCTTGGCCATCTCGTTGGTGCGGAAGCCGGTGCGCGAGATGCCGCGCTGCTGCATGCGGGCGAGGATGGCCTCGGCTGCCGCCCGTGCGTCGGCGCGGACGTGAAGATCGGCGGTGCGCAGGCCTTGCCACAGGCCGCGCGGGTTGGTGTCGATCTGGACGGTGCGCGCGCCGGGATAGAGGTAGCCGCCCTCGGTCGTGTAGTGGCCGAGCGCCGCGCCGGCACCGATCACCAGGTCGGCCTCGGCGAAGCGCTCGCGCGAGAAATCGCTGGCGAAGGCGCCGGCGATGTCGAGCGCGTAGGGATTGCCGTCGAACAGGCCCTTGCCGAGCAGCGACGTCGCCGTCAGCGCGCCGGCTTGCGCGGCCAGTGCCTCGAGCGCCGGGGCGGCGCCGGACAGGATGGCGCCGCGGCCGGCAATCAGGATCGGCCTCTCGGCCTCGGCGATCATGTCGACGACGCGGTCGACGATCGCGGGATCGGGCACCGGCCGCTGCGCCACGGGCGCCAGGTCGGAGGACGGCGTGTAGTCGGTGAGGTGCGGCCAGGCCTGCTTCTGCAAGTCCATCGGCACGCTCAGCACGACGGGGCGCTGCTCGAGCTGCGCCACCAGGAAGGCCTCGCGCACGTTGTCGAGCAGGCGGTCGATGTGCTTGACCGTGACGTAGTGCGCGCCGCAGGCGAGCGCGAGCGGCGCCATGTCGATCTGCTGGAGGTACCACGCGGCGGCGAGCGGCGAATCGCCCGCGAACACCACCAACGGCACGTTGCCGCGCGCGGCGATGGTGAGCGCCGTCATGATCTGGGTGAAGCCCGGGCCACAGGTCGTCGAGGCGACGCCGACCTTGCCGGTGGCGCGGGCGTAGCCGTCGGCCATCGCCACGGCGCAGTGCTCGTGGCGGGCGTGCACGACCTTCATGCCGGGCAGCTCGGCCATCGCCGTCGACCAGTACATGTTGGCGTCGCCCATCAGGGTGAACAGATGATCGACGCCTTCCGCCGCAAAGGCGCGGGCCAGCATGTCGGACACCAGCAGCTTGCTCATCGCGAATCCTCCTGACTATTTCTTCTTGCCGGCGAGACCGCGCAGCCACGAAAGGAACGCCCGCCACAGCAGACCGCCCGCGCTGAGCTCGGTCGCTGCCGCCGGTGGAGGCGATGGTGCAGGTGCCGGCGACGGCGAAGCAAGCTCTGGCTCGACCGGAGCAGTGCGCCGCTCGGCTACCAGCTTTGCCATATTGGCGGCGAACTCGGCCAGCAGGGCGCGCGCCACATGGACGCCGCCGGCATTGGCGAAGGTCTCGAGCGGACCGCTCACGGTGAAGCTGCCGTCGATGGCGAGCTCGGTGACGTCGCTGCCCGTGGCCCTGACCACACCCGACGCCAGCGCGCGCGACGCCCCGCGCCCGTCGATGCCGCGGCCCTCGATGGTGCACTGCCGTGCCGCGTGGTCGAAAGTGAGTGTCGCCTCACCGCGGAACACCGCAACAGTGGGGCCGAACTTGATGCGGATGGAGCCGCGCCACAGCCCGTCGCCCTGGGCCGCCGCGAGCTGGGCCCCCGGGACGCAGGACGCCACCAGCGCCGGGTCGCCAAGCAGCGGCCAGACCTGATCCACAGGAAATGGGATCGTCGTCGTCTCGGTCAGCGCGACCACGGGGGGCAGCCCCCGCCTGTCAGGCGGCGGCCGCCTTCTTGCGGTTGGCGTCGAGCCGGGCGTCGACCAGGGCCACGCCGGCGTCGATCACCGGATGGCTGAGGCCCTTCTGCTTGGCGATCAGCTGCACCAGCTTGTCCGCCCGCTCGATGTTGGGCACGCCGTTCTGCAAAGCACGCGCCGCCGAGGCCGGGCGGATGAGGCTCTGCGCGGCAGCGGCGTATTTCTCGAACGGCACGAGATCCTTGGGATCGGCACCGATCTTGACGCTGAGGTCGTAGACGAAATTGTAGACCGAGCGCGAGGTCTCGATGTCGGTGTGGACCGCTTCCTGCGCCGTCCGCATGCCGTCGGGCGTGACGCAGCGATAGTTGCCGGCGAGCAGCATCGCCCATTTGGCCAGCGGCACGAAGATGCCGTCATAGACGCGCAGCTTGACCGGCAGCTCGATCTTGCCCTCTGGCGTGTCGAAGCGAACGGCGTCGATATCCTTCTCGAGCTGGCGCAGGATGGCGGTCGCCTTCTCGTCCTTGAAGCGCGCGACCTTGAAGTTGGTCGGCAGCGTCACCTGCAGCACATTGACCTTCTCGTCGGGCGGGCGGATCGCCTGCGGATCGGGGCTGCACAGCGTCAGCTGCTCGGGATCGAAGCTGTCCCACACGGTGGGGTCGGTGTAGGCGGCTTTCAGCAGATCGTGATCGAGGCCGGGGATGCGTCGCACATAGGGCAGCGGCGGCATGTTCATGATCGACATGCAGGGGACGCGGGACTTGCCCACGGCATCGAGCAGCTCGCGCACGCCCGGGGAGCGGTACTGCGGCTCCTGCATCGCAAGGCCGATGAGGTCGTAGTCGGCCGGGTTGACGCCGGCCGTGCCGCCCGCGGTCACCTTGCCCGGCAGCTTGCGCGAATCGATCTCGATCGGGTCCTTGCGGCCGCGGATCGGCATGCGGACGCGGAAGCCTTCGGCATTGATCAGGTCGGCCTCGGCGGGGAGGCAGATGAGGTGGACCGAATGGCCGCCGAAGAGGATTTTGGATGCCAGCAGAGAGCCGTACGAGGCACCCATGATCATGATCTTGTAAGCCATCAGCCTGTTTCCCCTTGAGATTCCTTGGGCGCCCGTCTCCTCGCCCGTATTGCCGCGATGTTAGAGCGGCCGGGCCCCGGTGTCAGCAGGTACCGATCTACGCTAGCCTGAATGCCTTGGAGGAAACGGAATGAAGATCACCAGCTACGAAGCAACGACCCTCAATGTCCCGGAAGATGACCCGCTGGCCAACATGCCGGAGGAGGCAGGCCGCACGCGCCCCATCGTCATCCTGCGGCTGCGCACCGATAGCGGTGTCGAGGGCATCGGCGTCACCCTGTACGGGGGCAAGATGACGCGAAGCCTGCATGCCGCCGTCGAGGATCTCGCGGCGCTCACGGTAGGCGAAGACCCGCAACGGGTGGAGAAGATCATCGCCAAGCTGCGTGCCGGCACCGGCGATGCCTGCGGGCCGGGCGGCATCTTCACCCTGGCGCTGTCGGCCATCGACACCGCCCTGTGGGACATCAAGGGCAAGGCGCTGGACCAGCCGCTGTGGAAGCTGCTGGGCGGCCATCGCGATCGCGTGCCGACCTATGCCTCGGGCTCGCTGCGGCGTGGGCTCACGGACCAGCAGGCGCAACGCGCCGCGCAGATCCTGCTGCAGAAGGGGTTTCGCGAGATGAAGACCCAGATGGCGCTGCCCGGCGATCCGACCCCGGCCGAGGAAGTGCGCCGCGTCCGCGTGGTCCGCGACGCCATCGGGCCGGACATCAAGCTGATGTGCGACATCAACCAGCGCTGGCGGCCGGAGCAGGCGATCGACATCGGCAGCCGCATCGAGGATGTCGGCCTCTCCTGGCTGGAGGACGTGACGGCCGCCGACGATTTCGCCGGCCTCGCCCGCGTCACCGCGGCGCTCAAGACGCCGATCGCCGGCGGCGAATATGTCTGGGGCATCGTGCCGTTCCGCCACATGATCGAGGCGCGGTCGGTCGACATCGTCATGGTCGACCTCGCCCGCGTGGGCGGCGTCACGCAATGGATGAAGGTGGCCGGCATGGCGGAAGCCTTCAACCTGCCGATCGTCAGCCACGTGATGCCGGAGATCCTGGTCCACATGGTCGCCGCCTGCCCCAACGGGCTCACGGTCGAGTACATGCCGTGGATGCTGGCGCTCTACGAGGAGACGCCGGCCATCGTGGACGGCCAGCTCGTCCTGCCGACCAAGCCCGGCCTCGGCCTGAAGTTCGACGAAAAGGCGATCGCGTCGTTCAAGGCGTGATCGCGTAGCGCTCTCGAGGGCGGGTTGGCCGACGATGGAACTGAAATGGCTTGAAGATCTCATGAGCCTGGCCGAGACGGGCAGCTTCTCCCAGTCGGCGGATCAGCGCTTCATCACCCAATCCGCCTTCAGCCGGCGCATCAAGGCACTGGAGGAATGGCTGGGGGTGCGGCTGATCGATCGCAGCACCTACCCGACCCAGCTGACGCCGGCCGGCAAGGAGTTCCATGAGACAGCCAGAAAGGTCATCGCCTCGATCTACGACATGCGGCAGCAGGCCCAGCAGGTCGACAAAGGCAACAGGTGGGTCGAATTCGCCGCTCCCAGCACCATCGCGGCGCGTTTCTTCCCCGGCTGGCTGGAGACGATCGAGCAGGACGTGCCGCCGATCCGCGCCCGAATCTTCGCCAGCAACCTGCACGATTGCGTGCAGAGCTTCGTCAGCGACAGCGTCGATTTCCTCTTCGTCTACAGCCATCCCGCCTCCCCGTTGAATCTGGACGCGGTGAGGTTCGAATCGATCCTGGTCGGCCGCGATCGCCTGGTGCCGGTATGCGGGGTCGGAGGTGGACGCGCCGTGCTGTCGTTGCGCGACGACAACGTCACGACATTTCCGCTCCTGTCCTACGGCGCGCATTCTCCGCTGCATCGAATTGTCCAGGATCGCGTCGGCCGCAACAGCGGGGAGCGTATCTTCGAGCCGGTGTACGAGAACTCCCTCGCCGATGCGCTGAAGGGCATGGCGATCGCCGGACATGGAATTGCCTGGATCCCGCTGATGTCGGCCGCGCCCGACCTGGAGGCGGGCCGCCTCGCCCTGGCAGGCGACGACATCTGGGAAATCTCCCTGGATATCCGCCTCTATAGAGCCAAGGACGCCAGCAAGAGCCCGCTCGACCGGATCTGGTCCGCTGCCCGAAGCCGCGCATTCTAAATCGGCATAGGGTCAGTCACTTTTGGAATTGGCGCGGTCCGCCGCCGCTGGCTACCGTTTTGCAACAGGGCTCGAATTGCCGCTCCCTGGCGCGAAGGCAAAAATTCCATGGCGCGAACCGTCGTCGTCGGCGCGGCCCAGATGGGCCCCATCCAGCGCCATCAGGGCCGCGAGGCGGTCGTCGAGCGGCTGCTCGTCCTCATGCGCAAGGCCAAGGACGAGGGATGCGAGCTGGTGGTGTTTCCCGAGCTTGCCCTGACAACGTTCTTTCCTCGCTGGTACATGCCGGCCCAGGACGAGGTCGACGCCTTCTTCGAAGAGCGGATGCCGAGTCCTGCAACACAGCCCCTGTTCGTCGAGGCCCGAAAATTGGGCATCGGCTTTCATCTTGGATACGCCGAGCTCGAGCGGGTTGGAGATTCGGTACGCCGCTTCAACACCGCGATCCTCGTCGACAGGACTGGGCGGATCGTCGGTAAATATCGGAAGATCCATCTGCCCGGCCACGACAGCTACGAGCCCTGGCGGCCCTTCCAGCACCTCGAGAAGAGGTATTTCGAACCGGGCGATCTGGGCTTCCCGACGCTGTCGGCCCATGGCGGCACGGTCGGTATGCTGATCTGCAACGACCGGCGCTGGCCGGAAGCCTTCCGGGTGCTGGGGCTGCAAGGCGTCGAGCTCGTCCTGATCGGCTACAACACGCCGGCCCTCTATCCGGCCGCCCCCAGCAACAGCCGGCTGGTCGACTATCACAATCACCTCTCCCTCAAGGCCGGAGCCTATCAGAACGGCACCTGGGTGGTCGCGGTCGCCAAGGCGGGAAAGGAGGAAGGCTGCGATCTCATTGGCGGCAGCTGCATCGTCTCCCCGACGGGCGAGATCGTGGCCGAAGCCAGGACGCTGGACGACGAGCTGATCACAGCCGAGTGCGATTTGGATCGCTGCCAGGACATAAAGGGACATATCTTCAATTTCGCCCGGCATCGGCGGCCGGAGAACTATGCGCTGATCTCTGCGCCGACGCCGCAGGCGCAGCTCGCAAGCAACCACAAGGGAGTGGCCAAATGAGCCCCGACGACGCCGGCACACCTTCGAAAGTGTCCTTCACGCGCTTGGACAGCGGCACTCGGGAGGAACATCTCCGGGTCCGGCAGTTCAATCTACAGACCTGGCGAAGCAATATCGGCAAGCGCATCCTCGACGAGCTGCGGGCAATCGCCGAGATTCCCCTGATCGTGAAGGTGAACGAGCTCGAGCACTCGCTGCAGACGGCAACGCGATGCCTGCGCGACGGCGAGGACGAGGAAACCGTCGTCTGCGCCCTGGTCCACGACATCGGAGAACGGCTCGGCCCGACCAATCACGGCGAGTACGCCGCCGCCGTCCTTCGGCCCTACGTGTCCGACGCCAACTACTGGATCATGAAATATCACCCGATCTTCCAGGGCTACTATTTCTGGCATCACAGCGGTCGCGACCGCAACGCACGCGACCAGTTCCGCGACCATCCTCTGTACGACCGGACAGTGCGCTTCTGCGAACGCTGGGACATGCCGTCGTTCGATCCGGACTACGACAGCCTGCCGCTCGAGTTCTTCGAGCCGATGGTCCTGCGGATATTCGAGCGCGAACCGTACAGCCACTCGGGCGAGCGCAGTGCGGCATTCGCGGCGAAACAGGACTGAGGCAGCCGAGTGCGGGAATTTTGGGCGAAACTATTCCTGCAAGGCATAGATCGGAGCGTCGATCTCATTGGCCGGGGCACCGGATTGTCGGGGATATTTCGGCCAGAAGGAGAGACCCCATGACGTCAACCCTGCGCATTTTCGGCTACGCGCTGCTCTTGTGCGCGAGCCTGTCGACCATCGGCTGGGCACCGCCAGCCTCCGCCGAGACCACCCTCGACCAGCTACGCAAGCGCGGCGTCGTCCGCCTGGGCTTCGCCAACGAAACGCCGTTCAGCTACGCCGCCTCCGACGGCACCCTGGCGGGCGTGGACTACGACGTCATGAAGCAGGTGTTCGAGGACCTCGGCATCAAGAAGATCGAAGGGGTGCTCACACCTTTCGGCTCACTCATCCCGGGCCTCAAGGCGGATCGGTTCGACGTGATCGGCACCGGCCTCTACATCAGGCCCGATCGCTGCAAGCAGGCCGCCTTCTCCGAGCCGACGATCGTGGTCGGCAGCGCCATCATCGTGGCGGCGGGCAACCCGAAGAAGTTCCATTCCTTTCAGGATATCGCCAAGGCCAGCACGGCGAAGCTCGGATACATCGTCGGCGGCACCCAATCGAACGCGACGGCCGGCGGCGTGCAGAACGATCAGTTCGTGAGCTTTCCCGACGTCCTGACCGCCGTCTCCGCATTGAAGGCAGGCCGCGTCGATGCCGTGCTGCGCACCTACATCGACGCCGTCCAGGTCGTGCGCCAGATGGCCGATGCGGCGATCGAGGTCGCGGATCCCTTTACGATGCCCATCAAGGACGGAAAACCCCTGGTGAACTACATCGGCTTTGCGTTTCGTCCGGACGACAAGGAGCTGGTGAACGCCTTCAACGAAAAGCTCGAGAAGTTCCTCGGATCGGCCGAGCATGCGAAGATCCTCGACAAGTACAAGATCGGGCAGCAGGCCTACCCACCGCCGCTCAAGACCGCCGCCATCTGCGGCGGCTGAGCGGGCACTTCGTCCCGTGCCGCCGAAAGCTCTCCCATGAGCGCCGTCCTCGACGCCAGGGCGATCCTGCTCGACGGAGCCCTGATCACGATCCAGCTTTTCCTAGCCGCGGCGTGCCTCACGATCGCGATGTCCATCGCGGCCGGTGTGCTGAGGCAGTCTCCCATTCGATGGATCCGATGGGCCGTGGTCGTCTATGTCGAGACCTTCCGGGGGACCTCGGTCGTCGTGCAGATGTTCTGGATCTACTTCGCGCTGCCGTCGCTCGGCCTCAAGCTCGACGCTTTTCCGACCGCCATCGTGGCGCTGGGGCTTTGCTTCGGCGCCTATGGCTCCGAGGTCGTGCGCGGCGCGATCGCCGCAGTGCCCAAGGAACAGTATGAAGCCGCAATCGCCCTCAACATGCGGCCCCTCGAACGGCTGCGAAGCGTCATCCTTCCCCAGGCCTTCATCGTGGCGCTGCCGCCCTACACCAACATTCTCGTGCTGCTGCTGAAGTCGACGTCGGCCGCCTCGCTGATCACCATTCCCGAGCTGACGTTCCGTGCGACGGCGCTGAACCAGATCACCTACCAGACGACATGGATCTTCGGCACGATCCTGGTCGTCTATTTCCTGCTGGCGTCGGTGATCTCCAGGGCAATGCGGCTGCTGGAATCCAGATGCAGCCACTGGCGCCGGCCCATCCAGTCGGCATCTCCGGCATGAGCTTCGATTGGTCGTTTGCCCTCGGCATCCTTCCCGCGCTTCTGCGGGCGGCCCTGATCACGGTCGTCGTGACGATCCTGTCGTTCGGCCTGGCGCTGGTGGGCGGGCTCGTTCTCGTCCTGTTGCGCCGCGCACACCCGATCGCCAGCAGGATCGTCGGCGGCGTGGTCGAGTTCATTCGCAACACGCCCTTGCTGGTCCAGATCCTTTTCCTCTACCTGGTTCTGCCCGAGCACGGCATCGTGCTGACCTCGTTCCAGACCGGCGTCCTGGCGATGGGCATCCACTACAGCGTCTATCTGTCCGAAGTATACCGGGCGGCCATCGACGCCGTGCCGCGCGGTCAGTGGGAAGCGGCCCGCGCCCTCAACTTCACGACCTTCTCGACCTACGCCTACGTCGTCCTGCCACAGGCCGTGCCCGTTGTGGTCCCCTCCGCGGGCAACATCCTCGTCTACATGTTCAAGGACTCGCCCCTTTTGGCGGCGATCTCGCTCGTCGAGCTGGTATTCACGGCACAGAACATCGCGGCCGAAACCTTCAACTATCTCGAGCCCATGACCCTGGTCGGATTGATCTTCCTCGCCATGGGGCTGGCCTCGGCACAGCTCGTCCGCATGGTCGAGCGCCATGTCGGCTCGAGATGGATGAAGCGGTAGGCCCAATGATCCAAGCTCCTTCCACCGAACCCATGGTCGTCCTGCGCGGCGTCACCAAGCGCTTTGGAGCGCACACCATCCTGAACCGGTTCGACCTGGAGATCGGCAACGGCGAGAAGCTCGCCATCATCGGTCGAAGCGGTTCGGGAAAATCGACGCTCCTGCGTGTCCTGATGACACTCGAAGACATCCAGGAGGGCGATGTCCTGATCGATGGCGAATATCTCTGGCGCGCGACACCGACCGCGGCGGAGCAGGCGAAGGGCGGGCAGCTCCGCGCCATTCGCGGCAAGGTCGGCATGGTGTTCCAGCAGTTCAACCTGTTTCCGCACATGACCGCACTCCGCAACGTGGCCGAAGCCCCTTTCCGGGGGCTCGGCCTGAAGCGGGACGAGGCCTACGAGCGGGCGCGGGAGCTCCTCGCGACGGTCGGCCTTTCCGACAAGGCCGACTTCTATCCGGTGCAGCTTTCGGGTGGCCAGCAGCAGCGTGTGGCGATCGCACGCGCCTTGGCAATGAGACCCAAGATTCTCTTGTTCGACGAAGTCACCTCGGCGCTCGATCCCGAGCTGGTCGGGGAGGTGCTCAACGTCATTCGCGCCCTGTCGCACACCTACCGATGCACCATCGTGATGGTGACCCATCAGATGGGATTTGCCCGCGAGTTCGCCGACCGGGTGTGCTTTGTGGACGAAGGTCTCATCGTCGAGGAAGGAAACCCGACGGAGATATTCCGGTCGCCGAAGAACGAGCGGACCCGATCGTTCCTAAAGGCGGTCCTGGAGGCCTGATCCTCCGACCTTTCTCGCCCACTTCTCCGACCAGACATGCAGCGGCAGGAACAGCTTCAGCAATTCCTGCCCCAGGGGCGTCAGCCTGTAGCCGGTCGCGTCGTCGAGCTCGACCAGTTTGGCCTCGCGCAGGTCGGCCAGGCGCGCATTGACAATGGTCGGGCTGGCGCCGATGGCGTCCTGCAATTCCCGGAAGCGCTTGGGCTCCTCGCGCAGCTCCCAGACGATGCGCAGCACCCACCGCCTTCCCAGCAGATCGAGCAGCGCCATGATCGGCCGGCCGGTCTTCGAGCCACGGACGGGCTTTGCCATTGATCGGCTCCTTGCTACACTTTCTGTAGCATCAACATGGAGCCGCATCATGCCACGCATCGCCCCGGCCGCCGCGCCCTATGAGCCACAGATCGCCGAGGCGCTAGAGCGCATCATGCCGCCCGGCCTGGAACCGCTGGTGCTGTTCCGCACCATGGCCAGGAACCCGCGCGTCTTCGCCAAGATGTTCGCCGGCGGCCTCTTGGACAAAGGCGCGCTCGGCCTGCGCCAGCGCGAGATCGTGATCGACCGCACGACGGCGCGGCTGGGCTGCGAGTACGAATGGGGCGTTCATATCGCGCTGTTCGCCGAGAGGGTGAAGCTCGACGCCACGCAGGTCGACGCCATCGTGAAGGCGCCGGCCGACGCCGCCTGCTGGACGCCCGACGAACGCGCGCTACTGGCGATCGTCGACGATCTCGTGGACCAGCGCACCATCGGCGACGCCGCCTGGAGCGACGCACGCGCCCATTTCGACGAGGCCCAGATCATCGAGGTGATCGCCCTGGTGGGCTATTACCACACGATCACCTTCCTCTGCCGCGGGCTCGAGCTACCGCTCGAGCCCTACGGCGCGCGGTTCCCGGCCTAGTTCGGCCGGCGCGTCCATTGCACGATGCGATAGACGCCCTCGATGTTGAGCTGGCTCATCGCCTCGAAGCCACCCCAGTCCTTGTACTTGGACAGGTCGACCAGCTTCTTGGTCTCCTCCAGCGTCTTGCCGGCGCGGACGGCGGCCATCACCTGGGCGCGCAAATCCTCGAGGTAGCCGCGGAAGGCCACGACGTCGGCCTTGGTGCCAAGGGCGCCGTGACCAGGCGCCAGGATGTCGAACTCCATCGCTTCGACCCGGCGCAGGGACTCGATCCATTCGTCGAGATAGGCGTCGGGGAAGTCGCGGAAGGCGACGCCCTTCACCGGCATGAAGTCGACCGCGAAGATCAGTCTCTCCTTGGGGAAGCGCAGCACCACCGAATTGTTGGAATGGTTGCGCCCGACCCAATGCAGCTCGGCGACGGTGCCGCCTAATTCAATCGTAGCCTTCTCCGAGAAGGTGATCTGCGGCGCCGGCGTCGGCCGCTTCTCGCCGATGATCGGCTCCTTGGCATTCTCGTGCGCGACGAAGATCGCGTCGGTCCAGACCTCGCCGCCCGAAATATGGTCGGCATGGTCGTGGCTGTAGATCGCATATTTGATAGCGAGGTTCGGCCAGCGCTTCTTCAGCTCGTCCTTCAGCCAGGTCGCCGCGGCTGCGTTGATCGGATCGGTGGCGATGATGCCGGCCGGCGTCACGGCAAATACCGAGTAGTGGGCGTTGTTGCGAAAGCGATAGACCTCACCCGCGATCTTGGTGATCTCACGGACGACGGGCGGTGGCGGCGTCGGAGCCTGCGCCATCGCCGGCCCCATCAGCCCAGTCCCTGCCAGCCCGACGAGCATCGCCGCGGCGATCAGAAAACGTGTCATCGAAGTCTCCCCTTTGCCTTGCTGTAGGCGCGCTCCAGGCCAAGGGTCATCAACCCGAAGCAGAGCCCCCAGAAGGCCGAGCCTACACCGAGCAGCGTCACGCCCGAAACGGTGACGGCGAGCGTGCCGGCGGCGGCGAGCCGGTCCTTGTCGGGGCCGAGCGCACTGCCGAGGGCTCCAGCCGTCGAGCCCAGCAGCGCCGTGCCGGCCACCGTCGCCAGCAGCGCCGGCGGCAGGGCGCCGAACAGGCCGACCAGGGAAGAGCCGAACAGCGCCATCAAGCCCCACCACAGTGCGTAGAAGGGTCCCGTCATCCAGCGCTTGGCCGGATCGGCATGTGCCTCGGGGCCGGTGCAGAGCGCTGCGGAGATCGCCGCCAGGTTGGAGGTATGGGCGCCGAGGAAGGCCGTGCCGAGGGACGCCGCGCCGGTCACGGCGAGGATCGGCTGGGTCGGTGGGTGATAGCCCGAGGCCCGCAGCACGGCGAAACCCGGCAGGTTCTGCGACGCCATGGTGACGAGATAGAGCGGTACGCCGAGCCCGACCAAGGTTGCCACATCCCATGCAGGAGCGGTCACCACGAGCGTCGAGATACCGAGCGGCGGGATCGGGTTCACCAGCCCCAACGCCAAGGCAAGAGCCGTCCCCGCCGCCAGCACGACGAGCGAGGCGAGTGCGGGCATGACCAGGCGCATCACCAGGAACAGCACGATCAGCGGCAGGACGAGCAACGGCTGGTGCGGCACTTGATCGACCATCGCCACCACGAGCCGAAGCAGGATGCCGCCCAGCATGGCCGCTGCGATGCTGACCGGAATCCTCTCGATCAGCCGCGCGAGCGGACGCACCGCCGCGGTCAGCAGGATCAGCACCGCGGCCAGGACAAAGGCGCCGACGGCCGCCTCGAATCCCGGCACGCCCGACGTCGAGGCAATCAGCGCCGCGCCCGGCGTCGACCAGGCGGCAATGATCGGCATGCGGTAGCGCAGGCTGAGATAGAGCGCCGATACGGCAGTGGCGATGCCGAGGCCCGACACCCACGAGCTCGCCTGGTCGGGCGTGGCGCCGACGGCCTGCGTCGCCGCCAGCACGATCGGCAAGGCGCCGCCGACGCCCGCCACCGTCGCCACCAGCGCGGCCGTGGCGGCGGAGACGACTCCGGATTTCACGCGACCGGGAGTGCCCTCACCCTGAGGAGCCGCGCGCAGCGTGGCGTCTCGAAGGGTGGGACCCAGCCTTGGTGTGGCCCATGCTTCGAGACGCACGCCTGCGGCGTGCTCCTCAGCATGAGGTTGGGCTCACGCATTGGCCCGCTCGACCATCGCCTGCAGGAGGATCTGGCAGCCCGCGCCGATATCGACCTTGGTGGCGTCCTCGATCTCGTTGTGGCTGATGCCGTCCTTGCAGGGCACGAACACCATCGCCGTGGGCGCGACGCGCGACACGTAGCAGGCGTCGTGACCGGCGCCGCTCACGATATCCATGTGCGGATAGCCTGCCTGCTCGGCACCGCGGCGCACCGCCTCCACGAGCTCCTTGGCGAAGGGCGACGGCGGGAAATACCAGATCTGCTCGATCTTCACCTCGAGCCGATGACGCTTGGCGATGTCGGCCGCCGCCGCGCGTATCTCGGCGTCCATCCTGGTGAGCTCGCCATCATCGGGATGGCGGAAATCTAGTGTCATGAACAGGCGGCCGGGAATGGTGTTGCGCGACTGCGGCTGGCTCTCGATCACGCCCACCGTCGAGCGTCCGTTGGGTCGATTGCCGATGCGCCGCGCCTCGACGATCAGCTCGGCGGCACCGACCAGCGCATCGCGCCGCCCTTCCATCGGCGTGGTGCCGGCGTGGCTCTCCATCCCGGTCCAGTTGATCTCGTACCAGCGCTGGCCCTGCGCACCCGTGACGACGCCGATGGTCTTCTTCTCGCGCTCGAGGATCGGCCCCTGCTCGATATGCGCCTCGAAGAAGGCGCCGACCTTGCGGCCGCCGACCGGCTCCTTGCCGTCATAGCCGATCTTCTTCAGCGCCTCGGCAAAGGTCACGCCGTCGCGATCCTTGATCGACAGCGCATGGTCGAGCGTGAAGGCGCCGCCGAACACGCCCGAGGCCACCATGGCCGGCGCGAAGCGGCAGCCTTCCTCGTTGGTCCACACCGCCACCTCGATCGGTGCCTCGGTGACGTAGTTGGAATCGTGCAGCACGCGCAGCACCTCGAGACCCGCCATCACGCCATAGGCGCCGTCGAACTTTCCGCCGGTGGGCTGGGTGTCGAGATGGCTGCCGGTCATCACCGGCGCCTTCGAAGGATCGCGCCCCTCGCGCCGGGCGAAGATGTTGCCGAGCCGGTCGACCTTGATCGTGGCGCCGGCTTCCTTGGCCCAGCGCACGAACAGGTCGCGGCCGATCCTGTCGAGATCGGTGAGGGCGATGCGGCAGACGCCGCCCTTCTCCGTACCGCCAATCTCGGCCAGCTCCATCAGGCTCGACCACAGGCGATCCGAATCGATCCTGAGATTGCGGCGGTCGGCGGGGGTCATGGCGGGCTCCATTGTCATCGAACTGTTAACGGACTAAATTCAGGCTTCAGATCGAGGAGAGCCTACATGCCTCGCGCCGCCCGCATCAAGCCGATCAGCTATTTCAAGGCCAACGCCGCAGAGATCATCAAGGAGCTGGGCGAGGTCGGCGAGCCCATGATCATAACCCAGAACGGCGAGGCCACGGCCATCGTGCAGGATATCGTCTCCTATGAAAAGACGCAGGAGACGCTCGCCCTGCTCAAGATCCTGGCACTCGCCAACCGCGACATCGAGCAAGGCCGCTACCGGCCGGCCAAGGACGCATTCGCGGACCTGCGCAAGCGATTGAACGCACGCAAGACAGGCAAGTGAAGAAATTCACGGTTGTCGTCAACGCCGGCGCCGAGCGGGATCTCGACGACATTACAGCCTACATAGGCGAGCGCGATTCGATCGATCGAGCAATGGTCGTCGCCACCAGGATCGAGCGCAGCATCGCCGCACTCGAAACCTTCCCGAACCGTGGGGCATATCCGAAGGAATTGCTCGAATACGGAAACCGCGACTTCCGCGAGATCCATTTCAAGCCCTACCGCATCCTCTATCGCGTGCTCACCAACGAAGTCGTCGTCGTCCTGATCGCCGATGGGCGCCGCGATATGCGCACCCTGCTGGCCAGACGCCTGCTGGGTGCCTAGGCCGACGCTGGCCGAAACCGTCCGGCAACGCTATTGGTCGGGCATGCTTCCCCTTTCCGACACCCTCGTCCTCGACCTCACGCAAGTCATCGCGGGACCCACCGCCGGCCAGATCCTGGGCGACATGGGCGCCGACGTGATCAAGGTCGAACCGCTCAAAGGCGAGCACTTCCGCCCGCACTTCGGCGGCGCGTGGGTCCCGTCGATGAACCGCAACAAGCGCGGCCTGGCGCTCGACCTGCGCACGCCGGGCGGCCGCGACGTGCTGATGCGGCTGGTGAAGAAGGCCGACGTCTTCATGGAGGCCTTCACGCCGGGCGTGATCGACAAGCTGGGCTTCGGCTGGGATGTCGTGGCGGCGGCCAATCCGCGGCTCGTCTATGCCTCGGTCTCGGGCTACGGCCAGACCGGTCCCTACTCCGGCCGTGCCGGCTACGATCCCTGCATCCAGGCGGAGATCGGCCTGATGGATGCGACCGGTCCCTATCAGGGCGAGATGTGCCGTGTCGGCACCGCGCCGATCGACTATTGCACCGGCTCGTTCTGCGCTGCGGGAATCGCCTTCGCCCTGCTCGGGCGCCACAAGACCGGCAAGGGCCAGCGGCTGGACCTGTCGCTGTTCGATGTCGGCATGCACATGATGAGCCACTGGATCACCAACCATGGCCTCACCGGCGAGGACCCCGAGCGCATGGGCACCTCGAACACGATCCTCTGTCCGCTGCGCGTCTTCCCGACAAAGACGCAGCCGGTCTTCATCGCCGGCACCAACGATGCCTTCTGGAAGCTTCTGTGCACCGCGCTCGGCAAGCCGGAGTGGCTGGCCGACCCGCGCTTCGCCACCAACAAGGATCGCGTCGCCAATCGCGCCATCCTCGAGCCGATGATCGAGGCCTATTTCCTGCAGCACACCGCCGAGGAACTCTTGGGCAAGCTCATCCCCGCCGGCATGCCTTGCTCGGCCGCCTACAAGGTGAGCGACGTGATGGCCAACGCCCACACCAAGGCGCGCGGCTCGGTGCTCGAGGTCGAGTATCCAGGGATCGGCCCGGTGAAGTCGGCGGCCAACCCGATCAAGCTTTCCGATGCCGCCGTGGAGATGCGGCGCAAGGCGCCGGGCGTCGGCGAGCACACCGTCGAGATCATGCGCGAGGTCGGCTACAGCGATGCCGACATCGCGGACTTGCGCTCCTCCAAGGCGGTTGGCGCGCCATGAAGATCGTCTACTCCGACAAGCACGCGGGTCACGATCCGCAGACCTTCATCGTGCGCGGCGTGAAGCAGCGGAGCGCCGAGCAGCCCGAGCGTGCCACACGGCTCCTCGCCGCCGCCCAGAGCGCGGGCCATCAGGTCATGGCGCCCAAGGCCCATGGTGCAGCCCCGGCCGCTTCGGTGCATACGCCCGAGTACATCGACTTCCTACAGACCGCCGCCCGCGACTGGGCGAAGCTGTCGGGCGCCTCGGCGGAGGTCGTGCCCAACGTCCATCCCGCACGTGCGCACGCCAGCTATCCCAAGGCGCTGGCCGGTCGGGCCGGCTGGCATCAGGTCGACATGGCCTGCCCGATCGGACCCGGCACCTGGGACGCGGCCCTGGCCTCGAGCGAAGTGGCGGCCACGGCTGCCGATCTCGTTCTAGACGGCGATCGCGAGGCCTATGCGCTCTGCCGGCCACCGGGCCATCACGCCTATGCCGACATGGCGGGCGGCTTCTGCTTCCTCAACAACACCGCCGTCGCCGCGCAACGGCTGCGCACGAAGCACGCGCGTGTGGCCGTGTTCGATGTCGACGTCCATCACGGCAACGGCACGCAAGGCATCTTCTACGAACGCGCCGACGTGCTCGCCGTCTCGATCCACGCCGACCCCAACAACTACTACCCGTACTTCTGGGGCCACGCGCACGAGCACGGCGCCGGCAAAGGCGAAGGCTATAACCTCAACCTGCCGCTGCCGCTGGGCTCGCCCGACGCAGCCTGGCTCGCCGCCGGCGACACGGCGCTGGCGCGCGTCAGCGAGTTCGCGCCGACGGCTCTGGTGGTGGCGCTGGGCCTCGACGCCAGCGAGAGCGATCCCTTGCAGGGGCTGAAGGTGAGCGGTGCCGGCTTCCACGCCATGGCGCAAAAGATCGCGCGGCTCGGCCTGCCGACGGTGCTGGTCCAGGAAGGCGGCTATCTCAGCGACGATCTCGGCCGCAACCTCGTGCAGTTCCTGAGCGGCTTCGAGAGCGGGCGTTAGCCTCCGCCCTCGCGGCCAACGGCGATCACCGTCAGCTTGGACGGAAGGTCGTCCTTCGACACGTCGATGACCTGCCGGTCGGGCCATTGGAAGTCGGGCTCCAGCGGCGCCATCAGCCCCATGAAGCGGTCGAGCTGGTACTTGCCCCAGTAGTGCATGGGCAGCACGATCCTGGGATCGATCTGCTTGATGACGTCGACCATGAAGGGCGTGCCCATGGTGAAGGAGCCGTCGATCGGCACCATCAGCACGTCGATGCGGCCCAGCACCTCGAGATGCTCGGGCGTCAGCCGATGATGCAGGTGGCCGAGATGGGCGATGCAGAGGTCGCCGATCAGATAGATGAAGATCGAGTTGCCGTTGATGCGGGCCGCGCCACCGCCCCAGTCGCGGGCGTTGGTCGGCACGTTCCACACCCGCATGTCCTTGAAGGTGATGTCGTGCCTGGCCTCGGTCTCGCCGGGCTCGCTCGGCCAGCCGCGCAGCACGTGGGTGACACCCTCCTCCGGATCGTCGGTGAAGTGCGTCGTGTGGGCATTGTTCATGGTGACGATGTCGGGCCGGCGGCCGAAGCCGTTGACGCCGTTGTAGTCGGTGATGGCGCGCACGCCCTGCGGCGTGTCGATCTGGTAGCTGGCGTGGCCCAGGAAGGTGATGACGGCGCGGCTGCCCGACGGGTCGCTGGCCAGCTGCACGCCGTCGAGCGAGGCCATCTGCACGCCGGGACCCAGCCGCTCGACGAGGTTCTTCGAGCAGCGCGCCAGCGCCGAATTACCCAGGAAGGCGAAGGCGGTCGCAAGAAGCGCGGCGAGCGGAAGGCGAAGGGTCATCGGGACCTCCTGTCGGCAGCATCATGCGTGCCCCATGGACCTTTCGCAAACATCGTGCCGGCTGCCTCCAACTAAAGCAGATCAATTATACCCGTCTCGTCTTCGGTTATCGCTTCGATGGCGGCCACGCGTTGACGCAGAATTTGCTCGATAACCTTCGTCGAGCCGTTACCCGACCTGATCCAAACAACACGCGAAGCGCGCTGGCCAAAGGTCAGGCGAAGAGCGCGGAAGTCGGCATCCTTGGTGACGACAACGAAGCCGCTCTCACGTGCGAATTCGGAAATGATGCGATCCTCGGAACTGCCCAGACCGAGACCATGAACATGCGCCGAACCGGGGAAAACGTCCGCCAGCCGGCTCACGAGAGAGGGGCTGAGATTTTCGTCGAAAAGAAGCTTCACGCGGGCTGGGGTGTCGATCCCCGTTCACGTTCGCGTTCCGCGGCATAAGCCAAGCAGGCTAGAATGTCTTCGCGTTCCATGTAGGGAAAATCCGCCAGGATTTCCTCGATGCTCATGTCCGCCGCCAGATATTCGAGCACATCGGCCACCGAGATGCGCATGCCCCGCACACAAGGCTTGCCCCCGAGCTTGCCCGGTTCAACCGTGATGCGAGAGTGCCAGTCGGACATGACCTGAATTTAAAGCCTCAGCGGCGACTTTACAGCCCATGACTCTCGTTGACTCTCTCTGTTTCCAAGAATAGAACAAAAAGAGAACGAAACTTATCCCCAGTCTCTGGACAACTCCCGAGGGGACAATGCCAGTCATTTCCCCGGATGTCTTCACTCCTCGCATCGCCAACGATCGGGGAGACCCTGTTTCGGCGGATCTACGCGAAAAGGTCCGCCGTCTGGAACGTGCCCACAGCGCCCAGCGCGCAGGGCAAGCCGCTGTGCCGCTCGGCCTGCCGTCTATCGATGCCCTGCTGCCGGAAGGCGGGCTGCTGACCGGCGCCCTGCACGAGATCGAGGCCGGCCCTGCCCCGTCCGGTCGCGTCGCCGTCCATGATGGCGCCGCCCTGGGCTTTGCCGCCTTCCTGATGAGCCGCTTTGCCACGACCAGGCCCGGCACACTCCTGTGGTGCCGCCAGGGTTCGAATGCCGATGCCCCGCCCTACGCCCCCGCCCTCTCAGCGTGGTTCGATCCGGCACGCCTGCTGATGGTCACGGCGCGACGCGACGAGGATCTGTTCTGGGCGATGGAAGAAGGGCTGCGCTGCCCCGGCATCGCCGCCGTGCTGGGCGAGACGCGCGCCGCCGATCCCACGGCCGGCCGTCGCCTCTCCCTCGCGGCCGAAAAGAGCGGCGTGCCGGCCCTGCTGCTGCGGCCGCAGCCGGCGCCGCCGCAAAGCGTCTGCACCACGCGCTGGCGCGTGGCTTCCTCGCCCTCGCTCGATCTCGGCGTCCCGCGCTGGCGCCTCGACCTCAAGCGCAACCGCTTCGGCACACCCTCTGCCGAAGAAACCCCTTCCTGGCTCGTGGAGTGGAACGATGAAACGCATTGTCTCGCTGTGGTTCCCCAAACTGTCGACCGATCGGCTGGCGAAGGCTGGCGGCGACTGGTCGGCTAAGGCCGCCGCCACCGTCGCCTGGCTCGAGGGCTGCCCGCGGCTGGTGGCGCTGAACCCGCACGCCCGCGCCACCGGCCTGCGCACCAACATGCGCCTGGCCGATGCCCGCACCCTGGTGCCCGACCTGGTCACGGCGGAGAACCAGCCGCAGGCCGACCATCGCCTGCTCGAGGCCGTCGCCAACTGGTGCGACCGCTACACGCCCTGGGTGGCGATCGATCCGCTGGGCGGCGCCGTCGCCCAGGAAGGCATCGAGGCCTGCAGCACTGGCGGCTTCGGCGGCGATGCCGGCCTGCTGCTCGACGTCACCGGCTGCGGCCATCTCTTCGGCAAGGGCGAGGCGGGCGAGCGCGCCCTGCTGGCCGACCTGGTGGAGCGCCTGTCGCGGCACGATTACACCTGCCGCGTCGCCATGGCCGATACGGCGGGCGCCGCCTGGGCGCTGGCACGCTTCGCCGAGCGCCAGGCCGATCTCTTCTGCCCGGGCAACGCCCAGCGCGAGGCGCTGGCCGCGCTGCCGGTCGACGGGCTGCGGCTCGACGCGCCGATCCTCGAGACCTTCCTCAAGCTCGGCCTGCGCCGCATCGGCGATCTCTACTCCCTGCCGCGCGCGCCGCTCGCGCGCCGCTTCGGCGACCAGCCGCTGCACAGGCTCGACCAGGCGCTGGGCCGGGTCGAGGAGCCGATCGAGCCGCGCCGGCCGCCGCCCGCCTTCCGCACGCGGCTGTCCTTCGTCGAGCCGATCGGCCGGTCCGAGGACATCGCCGCCGCGACCAGCCGCCTGCTGGCCGCCCTCTGCAAGCAGTTCGAGCAGGCGGGGGTGGGCGCGCGCAAGCTCGAGATCGCGCTCTATCGCGTCGACGGCTCGGTCGACCGTACCTGGATCGGCACCAGCCGGCCCAACCGCGACAATCCCAAGCTGATGAAGCTCTTCGAGGAGAAGCTGGGCGAGCTCGATCCCGGCTTCGGCGTCGAGCTGATGATCCTGGCCGCCCCCGAGGTCGAGGCCTGGAGCGGCACGCAGGATCCGCTGCCAGAGGCGGTCATGGGCATGGGCATGGGCGCCCTTCAGTTCGGCGCGGATGGCACGATCGATCTCGCCGACCGGCTGGCGCTGCGGCTGGGGGCCGAGAACGTGGTGCAGCTGCTGCCGCGCGACAGCCATCTGCCCGAGCGGGTGCAGACGATGGCGCCCATCTCCACCTCGCCGGCGCCGGCCGGCGCCTGGGCGCGGCTGGCCTCGATGAAGGGCGCGCGGCCGACACGGCTGCTGCAGCGCCCCGAGGCGGTCGAGGTCACCGCCCTCATGCCCGACGATCCGCCCCGCCAGTTCAGCTGGCGCCGCCATGCCCACAGGGTGGTGAAGGTCGAGGGGCCGGAGCGGCTGGCCGACGAATGGTGGCGGCCGCGCTCGAACGGCCGCCATGCGCCGGCCAACAGCGTCCCCCTGGTGCGCGACTATTACCGCGTCGAGGACGACGACGGCGGCCGCTTCTGGCTGTTCCGCGACGGCCCGCACAATGCCTCGGCCGGCGGCGGCAC
>CANIRG010000012.1 GCA_947469635.1 Rhodospirillales bacterium
CAACATGGGCGCCTACTACCTGATCGGTGGCGACCAGCCGCGGCGCGCCGGCAACGGCCATTTCGCCTCCGCGCCCAACAGCTCGTTCGATACGGCCAACGGCAAGATCTACATGGCCGTGGCCAACCAGAAGCTGTTCGTCGACACCTGCAAGGCGCTGGGCCATCCCGAATGGGCGACCGACCCGCGCTTCTCCACCATCGGCCAGCGCGTCGCCAACAAGCCCGAGCTCACGCGCCTGATGGAGGAGGTGCTGCGCACCGACACCAAGGAGAACTGGGCGCAGAAGCTGCGCCACCTGCCGGCTGGGCCGATCCGCACCATGAAGGAGGCGCTCGACGAACCCGAGGTGAAGCGCCGCGGCATGCTCAAGACCTACAAGCACAAGCGCGTCGGCGACGTGCCGCTGATCGGCTCGAACTACCGCTTCTCCGACACCCCGGTCGACGACAGCCGCCCGCCGCCGTCGCTGGGCGAGCATACCGATTCGGTGCTGGCGGAGATCGCGGGCATTGGCGCGGATGAGGTGACGGCGCTGCGCGGGAAGAAGATCATCGGCTGACGCCCAGAGGGATCTCGTCCTCGTCCATTCCTGAAAGCTCGCAGTCGCCCGTAAGCTGGGATACCAATGCGACGCCATGGCCGCCGTCGCCCCTGCTACCCTTCCCACCGGACGCGACATCCGTCTCGACCTGTTCCGCGGGCTGGCGCTGTGGTTTATCTTCCTCGACCACATTCCCACCAACATCGTGAGCTGGCTGACGGTCCGCAACTACGGCTTCAGCGACGCCACGGAGATCTTCGTCTTCATTTCCGGCTATACGGCCGTGATCGCCTATGGCCGCATGCTGGTGCGCGACGGCTGGCCGCTCGCCGCCGCGCGCATCGCCCGCCGCGTCTGGCAGCTCTATGTCGCGCATATCCTGCTGTTCGTGGCCTTCACCGCGCAGATCGCCTGGGTGTCGACGGCCAAGCCGTCGCTGATCGCCGAGATGGAGCTGCTCGGTCTCGGGCACGATCCGTTCCGCGCGGTGCTGGAGGCGGCCCTGCTGAAGTTCCGCCCGGTCAATCTCGACGTCCTGCCGCTCTACATCGTCCTGCTGGCGAGCTTTCCCTTCGTGCTGCCGGCGATCCTGCGCTGGCCGGTCGCCGTGGTCTGCGTGTCGGGGGTGCTCTATGCGGCGACGTGTCACTTCGTGTGGAACCTGCCGGCCTATCCCGGCGACAAGGTCTGGTTCTTCAATCCTCTGGCGTGGCAGGTGCTCTTCTACATCGGCGCTGCCTGCGCGGCGGCGTCGCCGCGCCTGGCTTGGTTCGATCGATGGCGCCGGCCGCTCACCGTTCTGGCCGCACTCTATCTTTTATCTTCGGCCGTTATCGCCTTGTCCTGGCAATACAATCCGCTCGGACGGCTGATCCCCGACTGGGTCGGCCGGCAGATCTACCCGATCGACAAGACCAATATCGACCTGCTGCGCGTTCTCCATTTCCTCGCGGTCGCCTGGCTGGTCCGCCTGACCGTGCCGCCCGATGCCCGTTTCCTGCGCTGGCCTGTTCTGCGACCACTTCGCAGATGCGGGGAGCACTCCTTGCAGGTATTCTGCCTGGGTACTTTCTTGGCGCTCAGCGGTCAGGTGGTTGTTTCTCACTATGAAGACTCAATCGTGTCCCAGATAGGCGTTAGCATCGCCGGCTTGGTCATCATGTCCGCCGCTGCCTACGGTGCTGCGTGGTACAAGCGCAGCCCGGTCAAGGATACCAAACGCGGCCAGGCCCCGGAGGCGATAGCGTGATCAGGAACTTCGTCGTCGCTACGGTGTTGTCGATCATGGCCACCGCCCCGGCCTGGGCCGATATCCGCGATTGCCGCGCCACCCGCCAGCAGCTCGATCTCGGCAACCCGCTGGAGATCGGCCGCGCCGCCGTGATCGAGGAGCGCGAGCTGCGCATCGTCGCCATGGGCTCGTCCTCGACCCAGGGCTACGGCACGACCAACCCGCAGTTCGCCTATCCCGCCCAGCTCAAGATGAAGCTGGAAGCGGCCATGCCCGGCATCTCGATCCACGTCTACAACAAGGGGATCGGCGGCCAGGATGCCGAGGAGATGACGGCGCGCATGCAGCAGGACGTGAAGCCCGAGCGCGCGCATCTCGTGGTCTGGCAGGTCGGCACCAACTCGGCGATCCGGCGCGATCCGCTCACCAAGTTCCGCGAGAAGCTGCGTGCCGGCATCGATATCGGCCATTCGCTGGGCGCCAACTTCGTGATGATGAACCTCCAGTACGTCCCCGCCGTCGTGGCGCTTCCCGACGAGGAGGAATATGCGCGCGTGATGGCCGAGGTCGCCAAGGAGAAGGGCGCCGGCCTGTTCCGCCGCTTCGAGATCATGCGGTCCTGGTACGACGACGGCATGCCCTATGCCCAGTTCGTCACCAACGACGGCCTGCACCTCAACGACTTCGGCCAGAAGTGCATCGGCAAGCTGCTGTCCAAGGCCATCCTCGACACGGTGCGGCCGGCGCAATTGACGGGAACGCCGATCCGGCCACACTGAGGCCTTCTCTTCCGGAGGAAGGCTCAATGAAGCGGCGGTTCGTCGACCTGTCGATTTATCTCGAGAACGACGTCATTTCCGATCCGGTGCCGTTCGGCCCCAAGATCCAGTATCACAAGCACGAGAACACCGCGGCGCAGATCGCCCAGTTCTTCCCCGGCTTGAAGAAGGAAGACCTTCCCGACGGCGCCGGCTGGGCGGTGGAGAACGTCAACCTCTCCACCCACAACGGCACGCATCTCGACGCGCCCTATCATTTCCATCCGACGATGAACAAGGGCGAGCGCGCCATCACCATCGACGAGGTGCCGCTCGAATGGTGCTTCCAGCCGGGCGTGAAGCTCGACTTCCGCGCCATGGAGGATGGCCACGTCATCACCGCCAAGGAAGTCGAAGCCGAGCTCGAGCGCATCGGCCACGAGCTGAAGCCGCTGGAGATCGTCGTCGTGAACACGCGCGCGGGCTCGCGCTACGGCAACAGCGACTATGTGAACTCCGGCTGCGGCATGGGCTACGACGCCACCATGTACCTGCTGGAGAAGGGCATCCGCCTCACCGGCACCGACGCCTGGAGCTGGGACGCGCCGTTCTACTTCACCGCCCAGAAATGGGCCAAGGACCACGACCCGTCGATCATCTGGGAAGGCCACAAGGCCGGCCGCGACATCGGTTACTGCCATATCGAGAAGCTGCACAATCTCGAGGCGCTGCCGGGCGACGGCTTCACCATCTCCTGCTTCCCCCACAAGATCTGCGGCGCCAGCGCAGGGTGGACCCGCGCGGTGGCGATCTTCGAGGAGTAGCGGACGGCGACTATGGTCATCGCCGACGCAGCGAACCTGAGGACGGCGGCCCAATCCACTCCAGAAATTTTATTTCTGCACACTTGGCAGAGACCGCGCCACCTAGTGTGTCAATCGAGACTGCAGCTTCGCGTAAACATTCTCGACAATGTTCAGCAGCGCCTCGCGACCAGCGTCACCAACGTACTTTTGAGGAACCTTCAAGAGAGATAGCTTGATGTTCTCGTACATTGAGGCGAGCTTCGACTTCTCCGAGGAGAGTAACCACGTCGAGTAGTCGATGCTCAGTGCCACAGAGACCGCGTTTTCTTTTCGTTTGAAAGTCACGTGGTCGGGTGGAAGTGTCGAGATGGTTTGATCAATGACGTGAGGCGAAATCATCAAATGCCTCACGGGAAGCACCAGCTCCGTCCCCTTGATCGCAGTTGAAATTCCTTCTTCGAACCATAGTGCGAATTTCCCCGTATCCAAGCCGACGGTCGCGAGGGGACGAATCAAGACTTGGAAAGGAGCGTCGACCTCCTCTCGACCTATCAAATGGCCAGATTTCTTCAACCTTTCGATGAGAATCTGTTCTCGCTTAGTAAGTGCCATTTAGCATTCTCAGGGAACTTTGCTGAGCTGGCAGTCCGCCAGCGAGAACAAGCTACAATGCGTGCCCGCAATTACAGCATCGCTGAATACTAACTTTTTTATCATTGCTGGGGGCGCGCCACTCCAGTGGCGCGTCATGCTTCGAGGAGACAGAAGATCGCGCCACTGGAGTGGCGCGCCCCAGCGAAGAGCATGACCACCTCACCTTCCCATCGCTGCGCGATGGGCCCCTTCCTCTCCCCCGCTGCGCGGCGGAGAGGACCCTCGAAAGATGTGTCCACGCCGTAGCATTTGAATGGGGAGGTGGCGCGGTAGTCCGCGACGGAGGGGTCAGAAGCGCCAAATGGAACTTCCGACCCCTCCGTCGGCATGGGACGGCCGGCTACAGCCAGTAGCTCGGCACGTTGTAGTATTTGTCGACCTTGCGGCCGTAGTCCGAGGTCCAGCGGAAGTCGGTGTCGCGGTCGTAGCTCGGCGCGCCCTCGAGCATCGTCTTGTCGAGGTTGACGAGGTAGCCGCCCTTGCGCTCGTCGTAGTTCAGGGTCGACCAGGGCAGCGGGTGATGCTTGTCGCCGATGCCGAGGAAGCCGCCGAACGACATGACGGCATAGATGGCGCGGCCGCTCACCTTGTCGATCATGATGTCCTCGACGGTGCCGAGCTTCTCGCCCGCCATGTTGTAGACGCTGGTGCCGTTGACCTTCTCGGCCGCGATCAGCGGGCCGCTGGTGATGGTGGTGACGTCGGGCATGGATGCCTCCTTCTGTTGGTGTGCATGTCCAACGTCCGCCGTCATACGGAAGTTGCCCGTCTGCCACACACCGTGACGGTTCGCTCGCGCACGGGGCACGAGGCTTGCGACCGGTCGCGACCGGCGACACAGTTCCGCCGACATGTGGCGGCTTGCGCGAGGGGGAGCGGCATTCGAGACGGACGCGGCGGGGCCTATTCGCACCGACCGCGCGGGCAGTCGCGTGCCCGGCCGGGCGAAGGCACCACGCACCGTCGCCGGCTGGCGCCTCACGACCTGGCTGCTGCTGTTCGGCGCCTGCCTCGTGGCGCCGGCGCTGGGCTTCGCCGGCATATTGATCGAGCGGCACTGGGTCGCGCAGCAGCGCGAGATCGAGCAGAGGCTGGAGCAGGTCGCGTCCGACCTCGCCTTCGATCTCGACCGCTTCCTGGAAAACACCATCGCGACCTTGAGCGTGATCGCCGAGACCTCGGATTTCTCGCCGCAGCAGATGCCGCGGCTGCACGAGCAGGCCGCGCGCTGGCTGGGGCCGCTCGGCCTGCATCTGCTGTTCCGCGACATCGGCGGCCAGCAGCTCATGAACACGCGCGTGCCGTGGGGCAGCCGCCTGCCCGCCTCGCAGCAGCCCGAGATCGATCCCGCCGTGCGCTCGACCCTGAAGCCGCACGTCTCCGACATGATCACCGGCACGGTCGCGGGCTAGGCCGTCGTCGCCATCACGGTGCCGGTGCTGACCGCGGGCCGGCTGACCGGTTTCCTGCATATGTCGATCAACCCGGAGCGCCTGCTCGACCTGGCGCGCGGCCAGGGCCTGCCGCCGCAATGGATCACCGGCATCTCCGACCGCAAGGGCATCGTCATCACGCGCCTGCAGGACCACCAGCGCTACGTCGGTACGCCGCTGCCCGACGAGCTGCAGATCCGCAGCCGGCAGACGGTCCGCGCCTTCCATACGGTCAATGTCGAGGGCGTCGAGACGATCCGTGCCGCACGCGTCTCGCGCGTCTCGGGCTGGCTGGTCTCGGCCAACGTGCCGCTTGCCGTCGCGCGCGCGCCGATGGTGGCCGAGCTGTGGTCGATGCTGGGCGCGGGCCTGGCGTTGCTGGCGCTGGTGGCCGGCCTCGCCTTCACCGTGGCGCGCTTCGTGTCGCGGCCGATCCAGGACATCGCCCGCTTCGGCACGCTGGTCGAGAACGACGTGATCCCGCCGGCGCTGGCCTCGCCGCTGCGCGAAGCCAACGAGGTGTCGGCCTCCCTGCATGTCGCGGCCGAGCGGCTGCAGGAGCGCAACCGCGACCTGCGCGACGCGCTCGACCGCTTCAACGTGGCGCTGCGCGGCGCCGACATCCTGGTCTTCGCCCAGGACCTCGACCGGCGCCTCACCTGGATCAGCGACAGCACGGGCGACATGCCTGCCGAGATCATCGGCCGCCGCGAGGAGGATCTGCTGCCCGCCGGCTCGCGCTCCGAGGCGATCGCGCTCACGCGCCTGGCCATCGTCTCGGGTCAGGCGCAGGACCGCGAGGTCAAGGTCGGCAGGGGCGAGGACGCCCGCTTCTTCCGCGTCCGCGTCGAGCCGGTGCGCGACGCCGCGGGCGAGATCACGGGCCTGCTCGGCGTCTCGTCCGAGGTCACGCCGCACAAGCGGGCCGAGGAGCGCAACGAGTTCCTGCTGAAGGAGCTCGCCCACCGCTCGAAGAACCTGCTGGCCGTGGTGCAGGCGATCGCCTTCGAGACCCTGCGCTCGGGCCCGGTGGAAAGCTTCGGCAACCGTTTCGCCGGCCGCCTGCGCGCGCTCGGCAGCCTGCACGACCTCACGGTGGCCGGCGTCAACGACGGCGTCGAGCTTGGCGAGCTGGTGGCCTCGCAGCTCAGCCCCTTCGCCCAGATCGACGGCACCCGGCTGCGCATCGAAGGCGCGAGCCTGCGGCTGAAGGCCCGCGCGGCCAATGCCATCGGCATGGCGCTGCACGAGCTTGCGACCAATGCCGCGAAATACGGCGCGCTCTCCAACACCACCGGCATCGTCGCCATCGACTGGTCGATCGGCAGCGACGCCGACGAGGCCCGCCGGTTCCGCCTGCAGTGGCGCGAAAGCGGCGGCCCGCCCGTGGTCGAGCCGCAGCGCCGCGGCTTCGGCCGCCGCGTCCTGGTCGACATGGCCGCCGCCGAGCTTCTGGCCGAGGTCTCCCTCACCTTCCCGCCCGAGGGCGTCGTCTGGAAGATCGACGCGCCTGCCGCCACGCTGGAGCAGTGAAACGGCTTTCCTTCCCCGTCATCGGGGGAAGGTAGGGAGGGGGAAAGCGACACGGCAAATCTGCGACGAGACGACCTCATGAAGCAGTCATGCTGCGACGGAGCTTCTGGCCGAGGTCTCTCCCACCTTCCCGCCCGAGGGCCCACCCGGGCGGGGCCCGGCACGGCAGACCACCCATGCGCGCGGCCAGTCTTGTCGGAAAACGGCGATCGCGCGAAGCTTGCCTGGGCGAGAGCTCACAGGACGAATCCGAGGGGAGCAATCTGGTGCGAGCGATCTTGGTTGCAGCGGCCGGCATGGCCGCGATGCTGATGGCCGGCGCGGCGTCGGCCGAGCCCAGCTTCGACTACGCCCGTGCCAGGGAGGTGACGGCGAACGGCGGGGTGATGGAAATCGCCTGGAGCGGCAACGGAAAGCAATCGCGGGCCGAAATCCGGTTCGGCGAGGATCCCGCCGTCTCGAGGTTTCGCGTGATCAACAATGTCGGCCTGTGCACCCGGGCGGCCGGCGAGCATGTGGGTCTGTCCTGCAGCGGTGCCGTCCACAATCTGCAGCCCGGAAAGAAATACTATTTTCGCGCCGCCGTGAAATGGCATGGCGCGGACGGCGAGCACGAGACGCTGGGACCCGTTGCGAGCTTCTCGACCGCCGCGGTCGAGCCGCGCACGCCGCCAGAGGTGGTCCAGCCACGTGTCGACGCCTATGCCGACACCTGGGCAAAGTTCGGCTACGCGGTCCATGGCTTCAACCGGAGCTTCCAGACGGGGGTGCGATGCCAGGCAGCCAACGTCCCGGCCGTTCAATCCGGGACCCAGAACCACGAGCCCTTTCTCGGGTACAGGGCAATCTACGTGCAAGTGAATGGCCTCAAGCCCTCCACTGCCTACACCTGCACCATCACGGCTGTTTCGGACGTCGGCACAGGGTCGGCCACGATCTCCGTGAAGACCGATTCGCCGTGAGCTCCTCGCCTCACGCCTGGCAACGAGCGTCGGCGGGTGGGCTGAGCGACCGTCGTCCTCAGTCGCCGCGCACCAGCACCCATTGATCCTGCGAGCCCTCCGGCTGCTCGGCAGCCGGGCAGCCTGACCCGTAGGCCTTCGGTTGGCTGGGTTCGCCGCGGTAATTGCCGATCCCGGGGATGCCGCCTATCGAGCAGATGTAGCGCTGCATCCCGCGCGTGTACCGGTCCGGCACCACATCGAGCGCCGTGTTCCTGGGCATGACGGGCATGTTGCCATCGATGACCGCCTTCACCCACTTGCCGCCCGCCGGCCCCGACACGGCGACCAGGAAGCGCAGGTTTTTCGTGCCGCTGTGAAGCTGGCCATCCTGGGAATGGCACTGGCCGTCGCGAAAGCTGCCGAGAAAAATGTGGGGAGCGTCGAAGGTGCAGACCGGCCGCTTCTTGCCGCCCGCACCCACCACCGCGTTGGCGGGCGGCGCGCCGGCGGACTCCCAGCGGTAGCTTTGCGCCTCCGCCGCGCCCGCCGCGAACGACAGGATCGCTGCCAGAATCGTTCGTGCCGTCACCATCATCATCGATCTCCGCAATCCCTGTGTCTGATCGCACACACAGCATGGTTCGCGACATGCCACAATCGCAAACGGGCGCACATGAAGCGCGATTTGACTCATGCCCCCTCCGTCGGCGTCATACCGCGACGGAGGGGGCAGAGGCTCGATTTGGCGTGGGAGCAACGACATGCAGTTCGGACTGTTCGGCGGCGCCAGGACCAAGCGCGGCACGGGCCTGGAGGACAGCCAGGGCTACGAGAGCTTCATCGACTATGTGATCGAGGCCGACAGGCTGGGCTTCAAGCACCTGTTCATGGTCGAGCATCACTTCACCGGCCAGGGCCAGGTCTCGGCCTCGATGACGGTGCTGGCCTATCTCGCCGCGCGCACCACCCGCATCCGCCTCGGCACCGCCGTCGTGGTGCTGCCGTGGCACAATCCGGTGCTGGTGGCGGAACAGGTGGCGACGCTCGACCTGCTGAGCGGCGGCCGCGTCGATCTCGGCGTCGGCAAGGGCTATCGCCAGGCCGAGTTCGACGGCTTCTGCATTCCCATGGCCGAGGCGAGCGAGCGTTTCGACGAGGCGATGGAGGTGATCCGCAAGGGCTGGACCGCGCACGAGGAGAGCGCCTCGGGCCGCTTCAGCCATCACGGCAAGCGCTGGCACTACGACGACATCGTGGTCGAGCCCGCGCCCTTGCAGCGCCCGCATCCACCGCTGTGGCTGGCCGCCGGCAGTCCCGACTCGATCCGGCGGGCGGCGCGCGACGGCTACAACCTCCTGCTCGACCAGCTCGCGCAGACCGACCAGATCGGCCGCCGCATCGCGCTGTTCCGCGAGGAATGCGGCAAGGCCGGCCGCGCCTGGGACGCCAACATGGTGGCGACCGCGCGGCCGCTGCAGATGATCCACGGCGAGGCCGAGCGCGCCGCCGCCTGGGCCACGCGCAAGCGGGTCGTGGGCGTGATCGGCGACCTCGCGCGCGACGCGCTGCCGGCCCGCATCGAGGACGACACGGCACCGCTGCTCGGCACGCCCGACGAGGTGATCGCCCGCCTGCGCGAGCTCGAGGCCCTGGGCGCCACCAACATCCTGCTGGTCGACCCCAACGCCTCCGTCGCCAACCTCCAGGCCTTCGCCCGCGAGGTCATGCCGGCGTTCGCGGCAACGCGGCAGCAGTCGATCGTGCCGCTCGCCGGAACGGACCGTGGCGACCGGGGCGAGAACAGCACCGAGACGCTGCGCAAATTGCGCGACGAATGGGAGCGGTAGAAATGCCGGCAGCCTACGGATATCCCGTCAGTTGCCGGATCAGATCCGGATGATATCCGTATAAAATCCGGTCGGAGCCGCCGGCGGCCGGTTATTCGCCTTGGCCATTGCCATAGTCGCATTGACATGAATTGCGATATACGCAATCATGCGGCCATGCACACGCTCCTTCCGCGCCGCCCGGCCAGCCCGATCTTCCTCGCCCGCCGCCTCGCCGCCATCGCCTGGTTCGGCCCACCGCCCGCCTCGGGCTCGCGGCCGTGGCTGGTCGAGACCTGCCGCGCCGAGCTCGCCTGGGCGCTGGCCAACTGGCGGCTGCTGACCGGCACCGTCGAGGAGCCGGCCGCCAGCCGCGGCGGCGGCCCGCATCCCGCCGAGGCCCATCGCCTCCCGCATGAGCGGGACGCGGCGCGGGTGGTGAATTGCCATCTCCATGTCGACGTCGAAGGCTGGCGCATCCGCACCCTGCTGATGACGCTGCGCCGCCAGCGCCGCGCCGCCTGCGACGGCGAGCAGGCCGAAGCCTATCGGCTGAGCTGGATGGAGGCCGCGGCCGGCACGCTGGCGGACCTGGTCCTGCATCGCAATCGCCGACGGGTCGCCTGGAGCTGCTTCCTCGCCGCCTCGGCCGAGTATCGCCGCAGCCGGGCCGCCCTCGACGGCGCGCACCGGCTCGCTGCGTAAGCAAGCCGACGCAACCTTCCTGCCCGGAGCCGAGTTGAATCGGACGAGGATTGGAAGGAAGCAACCATGAATGCGTACGGCAAGGCTCTCGCCATTGCCGTCGCGGCGAGCCTGGCGGCGACCGTGGCAAATGCACAGTCGGCCAACGGCGGCGGCGCGGCGGGCATCGGCAACACCGGCATCGGCAGCGGGATCGGTCCTGGCACCAATGTGCCGGGCGGGACCGGCTCGGGCGGCACGGGCCCCACCGTCCCGACCGCGCTCGGCCCGACGCCGCCCACCAACGCGGCCGATCCCACGCCGCCCACCACCAATCCCAACGCGCCCAGCCCCGGCACGCATGTCGGCGGCGCCGGCAGCGCCCCGCTTCGCTGAAAGAGGAGGAGGAACGATGCGTTGGCTTCTCGCGGCACTCCTGGTCGGTGCCCTGTCGATCGACTTCGTCAACAGCCCCGCCACCGGACAGACCACCACCGGCAGCGACGGCGCCAGCACCGGCCCGACCTATCCCACGGCCGCGCCGCAGGTCGCGCGGCCCTCACCCGCGCCGTCGACGCCCTCGACCGACCCGGCGGTCGCGCAGGCGCCGCAGCCCGAGTCGGCGGTGGCGACGGATCCCAACTCCGCACCCGGAGCACCGCTGCGCTAGCGGCAGCGAGGCCATCCCTTTCAGGAAAGGACCAACCCATGGCCGACATCGCCGAAACCACCGAGATGGTCCGCGACCATCGCCGAACCTTCGTCGCCTTCGAGCGCCTCATCCTGTTCGCCGTCCTGCACATCGTGCTGTCGCTCGCCTGCGTGGCGCTGGCCTTCGTCGGTCACGAGAAGCTGCTCGCGTTCCTCCTCTGGACCGGCGGCACGATCGCGATGATCGTGGGCTTTGCAATAAGTGCCGGCTACTCAACGCACGAGTGAAGCCGCAGCGCGAACAGCTCGAGAATGAGGCGGCGTTGCGCCCTTACCCCCTTCACGAACGCGTGAAAGGATCGTGAAGGGGGAGTACGCGTCTTGTTTTCAATGTTCTTCGAGCCACGGCATCGAGTGCTGATGGTGCGCGTCACCGGCCTGTTCAGCTCGGAGGACATCGAAATTCACGACAGCACCGTCCTGAGCTTCCTCGCGCGCGAAGGCGAGGTGCGGGGCATCTACGATCTCAGCGCCGTGGAGACCGTGGCGGTGCCGGCCAGCAAGGCCGTGCAGCGCGGCCAGGCGCCGTCGATCATCGCCACCCGCGTGGTGGTGGTGGCGCCGCATTCCGCCGGCATGGACTTCGTCCGCATCGTGCGCGAGCAGCAGCGGCTGGCCGGCCATCGCGAGCCCATCCTCGTCGAGACGCTGGAAGAAGCCTATCTTGCACTGGAGCTGGCCGACCCCCGCTTCGAGCCCGTGGAGGCCCGTTGATACGCATCCTCTCGCTGATCGCCCTTGGCCTCGCGGCGTCGCTGCCGGGCCGCGCGTCGCCTGCCGCCGCGGCCACGATCGGCGGCGTCGATCATGCGCCGCAGTACGACTTCTCCGAATTCTTCGCCGCCACCGATCGCAGGAATTTCCAGGCGATGGTCGCGGGCAACCCCTTCCCCGCCCTCGCCGACGCCGAGATGCGCGCCCGCCTTCTGCCGGTGCTGCAGGCCAACAAGCCGCGACCGCGCCTCACCTTCACCTATGGGCCGACGGACACGCGTCCGTCCTATCGCCTCGTGCTGGTGTTCGACGCCGCCAACGACCTCGGCGCGGCACGCGTCTGCAACGGCGAGGCGCGCCACCGGCCGGCGACGCCGGGCACCGTGCATGTCTTCGCCGTCTATTGCCGCAACGACCAGCCGCTGTCGCAGGCCACGGCCTGGACGGCGGCGACGGCGCCGGAGGATCGCCGCCTCGGCCGGCTTTTCACCGAGCTGTTCCTCGTGCTCTTCACCGACCAGCCGCTGCGCGACGACCGCCGTCATTTCCTGCCGTTCCGCCGATAGCGCACGATCCGTTCGATCGCTGACACAGGAGCGTGCTATGCTGGGCGGCGGGAGGACCCGACAATGCCCCACACACTCGACATCGAGCCGCTGGACGCCAGCTTCGGCGCGGTCGTCACCGGCTTCCGCATCGCCGAGCTCGACGACGCGAGCTGGCGCGAGCTTTACGCCACCTGGCTGAGATACGCGCTGCTGGTCTTCCCCGGCCAGCACCTCGCGCGCGCGGAGCAGATCGCCTTCGCCCGCCGCTTCGGATCGCTCGAGTTCGAGATGGCCGCCATCAGCAACGTGAAGTCCGACGGCACGCTGCGCATCGAAAAAGACAACGACGACATGATGAAGGTGCTGAAGGGCAACATGGGCTGGCATGCCGATTCGACCTACATGCCGGTGCAGGCCAAGGGCGCGGTGTTCAGCGCCGAGGTCGTGCCTTCGGTGGGCGGACGCACCGGCTGGGCCGACATGCGCGCGGCCTACGACGCGCTCGACGATATCCAGCGCGCCAGGGTCGAGCCTCTCTCGGCCTACCATTCGCTGCACTACAGCCAGTCCAAGATCGGCCATGCGCCCAAGGACAAGGGCCACGACGGCGAATACAGCGGCTACGGCTTCCACGACGGGCCGGTGCCGCTGCGCCCGCTGGTCAAGACGCACCCCGAGACCGGCCGCAAGTCGCTGCTGATCGGCCGTCACGCCCACAACATTCCCGGCATGGAGCGCGGTGCCTCGGAGCGCTTCCTCGACGGGCTGGTCGAGTTCGCCTGCCAGCCGCCGCGCGTCTATCACCATCAATGGACGCCGGGCGATGTGGTGGTGTGGGACAACCGCTGCCTGCTGCATCAGTCGACACCGTGGGACATGACCCAGCCGCGCGTGATGTGGCACAGCCGCATCGCCGGCGATCCCGCGAGCGAGACCGCAATTCTCCAGGAGGCCGCACAATGAGCACGCCCATGAACACGCCCATGAACACCCGGCGCAGTTTCCTCAAGGCGGGCACCGCTGCCGCCACCGGCATCGTCTTCTGCGGCTGCGGCCTCCTGAAGGAGGCGCACGCCCAGCTGCCCGGCCGCAAGCTGCCGATCGCCGTCAGCGGCAAGCGCGTGAAGACGATCGACGTCCATGCCCACTGCCACTTCCGCGAGGTCGCGGCGGTGCTGGGCAACGATGCCGGCATCCTGACGCCGCCGGTGATCGGCGCGTCGGACGCCTTCATCCAGATCGACAAGCGGCTGAAGGCGATGGACGACCAGGCCGTCGACATGGCGGTGCTGTCGATCAATCCCTTCTGGTACGCCCGCGAGCGCGACCTCGCGGCCAAGATCGTGAAGATGCAGAACGAGAAGCTGGCCGAGCTGTGCGCCGCCAAGCCCGACCGGTTCGCGGCCTTCGCCTCGCTCACGCTGCAGGACCCGAAGCTCGCGGTCGAGGAACTCGAGCTTGCGATGAAGAAGCAGGGGCTGAAGGGCGCCGCGATCGGCGGCAGCGTCGCCGGCGTCGAGTTCTCGGACCCGAAGTTCCATCCGGTGTGGGCCAAGGCGCAGGAGCTGGGCGCGGTGCTGTTCATCCATCCCGCCGGCACGCCCGAGCTCGCCAAGCGCCTCTCCGGCAACGGCTGGCTGGCCAACACGATCGGCAATCCGCTGGAGACCACGATCGCGCTGTCGCACCTCATCTTCGAAGGCACGCTCGACCGCTTCCCGCAGCTCAAGGTCATGGCGGCGCACGGCGGCGGATACCTGCCGTCCTACGCCGACCGCTCCGACCATGCCTGCATGGTCGGACCCGCCGGCTGCGATCCCAAGATCAAGCTCGCCAAGAAGCCCAGCGAATATCTGAAGCAGATCTATTTCGACTCGCTGGTGTTCTCGTCGGAGGCGCTGCGCCATCTCAAGGTCCAGGTCGGCGCCGGCCAGCTCGTGATGGGCAGCGACCATCCCTACATCTGGCAGAACCACCCGGTCGACCACATCATGGACTGCACCTCGCTCACCGACGACGACAAGCTCGACATCCTGGGCAGGACGGCCGCCAAGCTGCTCTACATCGCGGCCTAGCGGCTCCTGCGCGTCGCGCCCGCACTTTCGAGACCTCCAATCCCGCCTGGGAGACCGTGCTGGGCTGGACCGAGGCCGAGGTCGCCCGCCAGTCGATCTTCGAGCTGCTGCATCCCGACGACCTCGACCGCACGCGGGCGCGCTTTCACGTGACGCTGGAAGGCAAGCCGACGCCGCGCTTTCCCACCCGCTATCGCTGCAAGGACGGCAGCTACCGCTGGATCTCCTGGCTCGCGGTGCCGGAGGACGGGCTGATCTATTGCAGCGGTCGCGACATCACCGACGAGGTGACGGCCAAGGAGGCGCACGCCCGCACGCAGGAGGCGCTGGGCCAGTCGCAGAAGATGGAGGCGGTGGGCCAGCTCACCGGCGGCATCGCCCACGACTTCAACAACATGCTGGCCATCATCACCGGCAGCCTCGACGTCGCGCCGCGCCGCCTGCAGCGCGGCGACACCGGCGTGCAGTCCTATCTCGACAATGCCCGCACCGGCGCGATGCGCGCGGCCGCCCTCACCCAGCGCCTGCTCGCCTTCTCGCGCCAGACGCCGCTCGCACCGCGCGTCACCGACCTGCTGCATGAGCGTGGCGGCCCTGCTGGAGCTCGGCTACACGGTGCATGCCGCGGCCAGCGGCGAGGAGGCGCTGCGGCTCTTCGAATCGCTCGGACGCATCGACATGCTGTTCACCGATGTCGTGATGGCGGGCATGACCGGCCGCCAGCTGGCCGATGCGCTGCGGGAACGGGCGCCTGGCCTCAGGGTGCTCTACACCACCGGCTACACGCGCAACGCCGTGGTCCACAACAACGTGCTCGATCCCGGCGTCGCCTTCCTGCCCAAGCCCTTCTCGGTGGCCGAGCTGGCGTCGAAGATGCGCGACGTGCTCGACGCCTGAGCAAACAAGGCGGTGCGGTGGTCAAGGTGTCGCAATTGCAACGAACCGGAACATGCAGGTGCCGAACGCCGTTGGACCTGCATGGCACAGAGCAATCCCCTCATCCTCGTGGTCGAGGACGACCCGCTCCTCCGCGAGGTGGCGGCCGGATACCTCGAGGACCGCGGCTTTGCGGTGCTGCAGGCGAAAAGCGCCGACGATGCCGTCCCCCTGCTGCAGACGCAGGAAGGCATCGGCGCCGTCTTCTCCGACATCCAGATGCCGGGCCGCATGAATGGCCTGGCGCTCGCCCACTGGATCTCCGACACCGTGCCCGATGTGAAGGTGCTGCTGACCTCCGGCCGGATCCCGCCCGGCGCCGCGCTCGGATGGACGTTGCTGCGCAAGCCCTACAACATGGCCGACGTCGAACGCCGGCTGCGCGCCATGATGGTCCCTTGACCCCTCCGCCAGCGTAAGACGCCGACGGGTCATGGGCAAAGCTATCGCGCCAGCCAGGTGACGGTGACGTCGCTGCGGGGCTGGGCGCGGCAGGCCAGCGTCTGGCCGGCCTTGACCTGCTGCGGGCTGAGGGCGGCGTCGCCGCGCGGCAGCATCGATACCTTGCCGGCATCGAGATGGCTGGCGCAGGTGCCGCAATTGCCGGTGGCGCAGGAATAGGGAAAGTCGATGCCGGCGGCGACGGCGGCCTCGAGGACGGTCTGGGTCGCCGTGCAGTCGATCGTCTGCTGCGTGTTGGCGATGGTCACGCGCCAGGACTGGGGCGAGCCCTTCACGACGGGGCCGCGTGACGGCGCGAGACGCTCGCGCGCACCGAGCCGAACTGCGGATGGTACCAGGCGACCGAGGGGAAGCGCGCCAGCGCGTAGCCGTAGAGCGCGAGGCCGATCGCGGGCTCGTCGCCCTCGACCACCGTGCTGTGGATGTCGTGGTCGGCCATCGCCATGCCGGTGCCGGGCGCCACCAGCACCTCGCCCACCTGCTGGACCGTGGCCTTGCCCGCCACGGCGCCGTTGTCGGTGCGACGGAAAATCTTGTGGCGCTCACGGCCGGAGACGGCGGCGTTGATGCACCAGATGCCGTGGTCGTGCGGGGCCGCTTCCTTGCCCGGCAGGCCGATGGTGAGATAGAGGCCGTGGCCGTCGCCGTCCTCGACCAGCAGCGGATGGCTGCGGCCCTGGGCCAGCGGCATCTCGAAGTCGGCGCGCGGGAACAGCTCGGCCTTCGCGGCCAATGCCACCAGCTTCCGCTTCAGCGCATGCAGCGTCGAGGGCGTGATGCCTTCGGTCGCGGTGACGGCGTGCACGTCGGCGAGCAGCCTCGCGCAGGCCCGGTTGCGCTTGTCGAGGGCCAGGGTCATGTCGGCCCTAGCGCCGCGGAATCGAGGAGCGGTTGCGGCCCATCGCCGAGGTCGATTCGATCACCCGCAGCACGTCGCGCAGCTCGGTGATGGTGTTGCCGGGCAGCGGCACGGAATCGCCGTTGGCGAAGGCCACGACGGCATGGCCGAGCTGGTACACGGCAAGGGCGATGCGGCCGGCGATCAGCGTGCCGAGCAGCAGGCTCAGCAGCACGAAGCAGATGCCGCTCAGCACCAGGATGATCGCCGTCGACACCAGCGGCTCGTTCACCACCGTAGCAGGCACGGCGACGGCAGCGGTCCAGCCGGTGACCTGCGAGCGCAGGAAGGAATTCTTGACCTCGAAGCCCTCGCGCGTGATGACGTCGAACAGGCCGGAGGTCTGCTCGCCGCGCGCCGCATCGACCATCGGCTGCTGCGCCGTCGTGCCGACGTAGCTGTCGGGTTCCAGGCTGCGCGCGATGATGATGCCGTTGCGGTCGACGACGCCGCCGCGCCAGCCCTCGCGCATCCCCGCCTCGGCGAACAGCCCCTGCAGCCGCTGCGGCGAGAGGGCGGCGCTCAGCACCATGACGATCTTGCCGTCCACCATCACCGGCACCGAGACGTAGAACAGGCCGGACCGGGGCGTCGGCCCCGCATGATAACCCGACACGAACAGCTTGCGGCCGCCCAGGACTTCCGGCACCCCGACGCGATCGCCGGGGGCGAAGCTGGCCTGGCGGTCGGCCGGCGCCGCCACCGCCAACCGCCCGGTGCGGTCGTAGAGGCCGAGCGCCTGGACACCGCGGGCCATGGCATTGTCGGTGACCACGCGGACGAGGTTGGCATCGCCCGCCTGGAAGCCGGGCGAGATCGACAGACCGCCCAGGAAGCCGGCGATCGACAGGACCTCGCGGTCGATGAGGTTGGTGACGTTGTTGGCGACATCCAGGCGCTGGGCCTCGATGGTCCGCCGCGCCGCATCGCCGTAGTACCAGGCGAGGACACCCGACAGTGCCAACATGGGGACGAGCGTCGCGGCCAGCAGCAGCAGCAGGTAGGAACGGATGGACATGAAACCGCGCGCCCACTTTGTCGTGCGCGACGTCTGCAAGATCGTCTCCGAACTCATCGGCACCACGCGGGCCACGAAGGCCAACGCTCCCCAATTGACTTCACGGCAGGCGAGCCTCGATTAATAAGGCTTTGGATCCTTGCCGTCCACCGACCAAATCCAGTCGAAGCGGAACACGGCCGACCCCTCGGGTACGTTGCCGAACGCAACCCTCATGGAATCAGGTCTCACCCCTTTGATCTCGATGACGTCGCCGTCATCGCCCAGCGCCTTCATGAGCCGGGTGACCTCTTCCTCGTCCGTGCAATTGGCGACGATCGGCGCCTTCACCAATCCATGGCGCGTGGTGACCTTGACTAGATATGCCGGCATTTCTCCCCCGAGCCGAGCACCGACGGGCAAGCTCGCCTCAACCGTTTCCCCAACCTGTTGGACCGACACTAGAGCAGGACCGCCGCCAAAGCCAGCGCCGCTCCCGGTTGCAGGGGCGGCGCCGGCTCGGCCCGCGCGATGGTGGAAACCGGCTACTGGAACCGGACGTTGCCGGCGGCATCGATGCTGACGGCCACTTCCTCATTGTCCTTCAGGGCCCGACCGCTCCAGGTGCCGTCCATCGAACGCTGCAGGCTGTTGATGCCCGAAAGCCCTTCGGCCCGCAGCCGCTCGCGCACCACCGCCTCCGCGCCGCTGGTGTTGGGCGCCGAGACGATGCCGTTGGGATTGTCGGGCGTGAAATTGGGCGCGCCGGAACTCGGGTGGCCCTTCTGGGCGTGCGCGACGCCGCCAAGGGCGACGGCGGAGACGATGGCTGCGAGCGCGACGATCGACGTCTTCATGGGACTGCTCCTCTCGTTGCTGGGTGAAGATGCAACGCACGTCGATTTCTGCGAGTTGCTGCAAGCAACGGTACGATGCCGAACCGATGGTTGGTGATAGGTTGGTGACAAAAAGACGCCGGAAGGCTTTTCCATGGCGCACACAAAATCTTCTCAATTGAAGGCTTGCGACTGCCGCCCGATCGCGGTTGGATTGCAGCATGCAGCAGGAAGTGACGATGCAACGCGGTTTGCTGGCGCCGCTCAGCCCCAATGAGCTGACGGCGCTGCGTCGCGTGGCCACCGGCATTTCCAAGCCCAAGCACCTGCGCGAGACGTCGGTGGCCCGGCTCAAGTTGCTGGCGCTGGTCGAGGAGAGCGAAGGCCGCATCCGGCTGACCGCGCTCGGCCAACAGCGCTGCACGGAGCTGAGAGACAACGCCGCCGGCCGCTGATTCCCTGGGCCTTTCAGCCATGCCCGTTCACTGGACGATCTCCCATCCCTCGCGCCTCGTCGTGGCCGTCGCCAAGGACGAGGTGACGGTGGCCGACATCGAGCAGTATTTCGCCGGCGTGACCGACGGCGGCGCCATGTCCTACCGCAAGATCTTCGAGATCACCCATACGCCTGATGCGCTCAACGAGGACAATCTGAAGGCGCTGGGCCAGCGCGTGATCTTCTACGCCCAGCACGGCCAGGTCGGCCCCGTGGCCATCGTGGCCGCCTCCGACGAAAGCTACGAGCAGGCCGAGATCTTCGCCGCCGCCGCCCGCGTGAGCCGCCCCCTCATGATCTTCCGCGAGCTCCACGTCGCCCGCCGCTGGCTCGACGGGCAGGACTGACCTAATGCGCGGTCGCGTATGAAGTCGGCGCAGCCGACGGCTTCTCATCCCTTTCACATCTTTCGGAATCACACGTCTCGACTTCTTCCCCTTCGCGGAGTCCGCGAAGGGAAGGACCCCCCATATGAATGGGGAGGGCTATCGCATATGAACCAAAATCCCGTCATCCCGACCGGAGCTGAGCGCAGCGAGGCGAAGTGGAGGGACCTTTCTTGTGCCTCTGCCGGAATGAATAGGTCCCTCGACTACGCCGCCCTACGGGCGGCTTCGCTCGGGATGACGGGCAATTGGTCAAATGCGATAGCCCTGTATGAAGGGGGAGGAGAAGCCCGTTCCCGCAACCGCCCGCTTGGTCTAGCCTCGCGTGCGTCAATCGGGAGGTTTTCATGCGCGTGCTCGGCCTGGCCGTCGTCGGATCGCTGATCTTCGCCACCAGCGCGATGGCGCAGAAATCCGTCGACCGGCTCTATGTCATGGACTGCGGCCACAATGCCGCGACCGACCAGTCGCGCTGGTCGCCCGGCGTAAACGTCGGCAAGCCGATCGAGCTGTCCGACAATTGCTACCTCATCCGCCACGGCACCCAGTGGCTGCTGTGGGACACCGGCTATCCCGACGCGGTGGCCGACAAGCCGCTGGAGAGCGCGGTCGGCAAGGCGACGCGGCCCAAGAAGCTCGCGGCGCAGCTGGCCGAGGTCGGCGTCAAGCCGGAGGACATCGCCTTCGTCGCGGTCTCGCACACCCACGGCGACCATGTCGGCAACGTCGACATGTTCCCGGCCTCGATGCTGTTGATCCAGAAGGCCGAGGCCGACTTCGCCTTCGCCGAGGGCAAGACCCCGCCCTTCAAGAAGGATCGGCCGACGAAGCTTCTCGCCGGCGACTTCGACGTGTTCGGCGACGGCAGCGTGGTCGTGCTGTCGACGCCCGGCCATACGCCGGGACACCAGTCGCTGCTGGTGCATCTGGCCAAGACCGGCTGGATCGTGCTGAGCGGCGATGCCGCGCACTTCAAGGACAACTGGGACAACCGGCGCGTCGCCTCGATGAACACCAGCCCCGAGCAGACGGCCGCCTCCTACAAGCGCATCGCCGACACGCTGGCGGAGAAGAAGGCCGAGCTGTGGATCAACCACGACAAGCCGCAGAGCACGGCGCAGAAGCGCTCGCCGCAGTTCTACGACTGAGGCGGGGAGCGCGACCGGCTGCAAGTAGCGACCCTAATAGGGAGCGCGCTGGCGCCAGCCTATGATGCCGGATATGGCTCGCCCCAGAGGATCGCCGATGCCGACCGATTATCCGCCGATTGCCCGCCGTCATGGCCGTTTCCGACCGTTTTACCCGATCTTCAGTTGAGGCACTATATCGTGTCGGATCAATGGGTTACAGGAAACGCGGCGATGGCCGGCCGCGACACCGTTTCAAAACGGGGAAAACCGCTCCCGGGTCGGCTGTCGTCGCCGGGCGCGCGCTGCCGGCGAAGATCTCCGCCATGACCGCGGACATCGTCGTCGTGATGAAGAACCGGCTCAACCCGGCCTACGGCGGCGCGCTGGTGGGCGCGCGCAAGGCGGCGGCGCGCTTCGGCCTCACGCTCGCCGACACCGCGCCGGCGCTGGCCGACGATGTCGAGGAGCAGCGGGCGCTGATGGCGGAGACGATCGCCGCGCGGCCCAAGGCGATCGTGCTGCTGCCGGCCCATGAAAGCCGTCTCAACGACGCTGTCGGCGCGGCACATGCCGCGGGCATCCCGGTGTTCGTCATCGTGAGCAAGCCCACCGCGGCGGAGTGGATCACCCATGTCGGCTCCGAGCATGTCGGCATGGCGCACGATCTCGCGGTCTACCTGTTCGACCGGCTCCCGGAGGGCGGCAACATCGTCGTCATGGACGGTCATCCCGATTCGATCGCCACGCCCGAGCGCCACGAGGGTTTTATCCGTGCCGCCCGCGAGCGGCCCGGCATGACGATCCTGGAGTCCGTCTGCGGCTGGTTCCTGCGCGAGCCGGCACGCGAGGCGGCCCGCGCGGTGCTTCAGCGGCACGCCAGGATCGACGGCATGCTGGTCGCCAACGACCTGATGGCGATGGGCGTGCTCGAGGCGCTTGCCGAAACCGGCCGCAGGCTCCCCGTCGTCAGCATCAACGGCACGCCCGAGGCGGTGACGGCGATCAAGGCGGGCGCGCTGCTGGCGACCGCGTCCTTCGACACGCTGGCCTTCGGCGCGCTCGCGACCGAGGCCGCCGCCCGCCACCTCGGCGGCGAGACGGTGCCGCGCGAGCTGATCCTGCCGCCGACGATCATCGATCGCGGCAATTTCCGGCAGTGGGATCTGCCCTACGAGGCGCGGCCGATTCCCTCGTGGGAAGCAGCGCTGGCCCCGGCGGAACCGACCGGACGTCCGCCGCGTTTGCCCAGATGATGAAATCAGCCCTGGCCGCGATCCTGGCGGCGATGATGCCCCTGGCAGCTCTTGCCCAACCGCAGATCGCCGCCGCCGACAACTTCCCCTGCCCGCCCGGCCTGTCGAGCGCGACCCCGGCGCTGGGAGCGCCGGCGGTGATCCGCGTCTCGCAAGGCGCGGACCTGGGTCCGGCCTGGCAGGCGCCCCCCTGCACCGGCTGGGCGCCGGGCCCGGTGCGGCTGGTCATCTCCCTCACCCATCGCTTCAGCGGACCCGCGACGGTCGACGAGATCCTCACGCGGGCCGGCGCCGTGTCGACGCTGAAGACGGTGCAATACTGGTCGATCCACGGCAAGAAATGGCAGCCGATGCTGTCGGCCGCCGACCCGCTCGCGGGGCCGGACCGCAAGCAGAAGCGCGGCGACTTCACCGCCGAGGAGCTGCGCGCCGGCCGGCCGCTCTATTCCCTGCTGAACGACAGCGGCCCGGCCAGCAGCGCGATCTTCCGGACCCGCCTCGTCAGCGTCGATGCCTCGACGGTGTCGCTGGAGCTGGAGAACGCCACGATCATCAGCATGCTGGCGGTCACCCTGTTCAACCCCGGCGACATCAAGACCTTCTGCCGGATCGTGCGCCAGCCCGACGGCAGCTGGGCCTATCACGCCCTCGTCCGCATCGACGGCAGGGCCAATTCGCTGCTGCAGGGCGACGGCGGCTCCTACGTCAATCGCGCGGTCGCCTACATGCGGCACCTCTCGGGAACGCCTACGGACGCGGAGCCGCCGGCGGTGCGGTGAGCCTCAGACGCCCCAGCGCTTGACGAGAAAGCTGCGGGCGTTGCCTTCGGGATAGTCGGCGATCTCGCCGAACACCTCGTAGCCCTTGCGGCGATAGAAGGCGCAGGCATCGGCGCTCAGGGTCTCGAGCCAGGCGCCGCGGCAGCCGCGCCGGCGCGCCTCCTCCTCGGCACGGGCGAGCAGGTCGCCGCCGAGCCCGCCCCGCCGCCTTTCCTCCGGCACGAAGATCAGCTCGACGAACAGCCATTGAAACGAGGTGCGCCCCCACAGCCCGCCCACCACGGCCGTATCGCCCGGCACGTTCAGCAGCACCGCGAGCGGCCTCGCATCCGCCGGCCCGAGCATCCGGACGTTGAATGCCATCAGGCCGCGGGCAATGGCGTCGCGGGCGGAGGGTGGCGCTGCGTCGGTGAGGACAATCTCGACCGAGCTGCCGGACGTCATGTCACCCGTTCGCCACGGCGGTCGCGCCACAGGATCAGCAGGGCGAGCGTCAGCGCGCCGGTGAGGGCGGCGCTGAACGAGAGGCCGAGCGCCAGGTGCGGCTCCTTGGCGAGCAGGTCGGCGATCACCGTGCCGGCGGCGCGGACCGCGACCACGGTGAGCCAGTAGAGCAGCAGCCGATTGACGTCGATCACGCGATGCAGGCAGAAGACGACGAGCACCAGCACCGAGAGCAGCACCGACGCCCACACCAGCCCGAGCCGGAGGTTGACGCTGCAATAGTCGCCGACGATCGTGCCGAGCGAGCTTGCCACCACCATGGCGAACCAGTGGCCGGCGTCGGTCAGCGGGCGCGCATGGGGGCCGGGGCGGGCAATCATCAGCTCCGAGACGAGCAACGTCGCCTCCGAGCGCGAGATGATCAGGGTGAGGACGAGCAGGACCCCCAGGCCCAGGATCACCCAGACCTCGCCCAGGCCCATGTCGACGAGCATGGAATCGGCGAGGTTGATCGATGCCATCGGGATGACGGCGATCACCAGCCAGTACCAGGCGTGGGTCGAGGATTTGTCGAACAGCTCCACGACCAGGATGGCGGCCACCACCAGCGCGACCACGAGCATCGGCAGGCCGCGAACATGGCCGGCGCCCAGCAGGACCGTCGCGAGGTCGCTCGCGTTGGCGCCGAAGATGCTGACCATGCCGAACACGAACCAGTAGCGCAGGCCGAGGGACGGGACGTGCTTTTCCTGCATCGAACCTGTCGATATCTCACTTTTGCAGCCCGGCGCAATGGCTTGTTCTTCTTTCCTGCGATGCACATACTGACGCGATGCCCATCAGAATGACTGTTTCAGACCCTGACCGGATGATCATCGGGGTCGCCTCGGGCGTAGTGACCCTGACCGACCTCATCGAGTTCGCTCGAGGCATCGTGTCGGCGGGCAAGCTGCATTACCGCAAGATCGTCGACGTCAGCGCCGGCACGCTGGGCTTCACCCCGGAGGAGCTCGTGGCCTTCGGCGAGCTGGTGCGGGCAGCGCGCGGCGACAAGCCTCGCGGCGCGCTCGCCATCGTCACCCGGCGCGGCGACCTCGCCCGGCTGTTCGCCGATCAGCTGGCCGGCGGCGACCGGCCGGCGAAGGTCTTCGCCAGCATCCACGAGGCGAGGCGCTGGCTCGCCACCAACCCGCACGGCATCGGCGAGTAGGGCCGAAGCTCACGAGGCGGGCCTGGAGGTCCGCGGTCCGGATGAGGGTCGCTGCAGTTGAAATCTTCGCGCTCTAGGCCAGCGTCGGCACCCTGAGGCGGGTGATGCGCCAGAGCATGAGTCCCGAGGCGGCGAACAGGGCACAGGCGGCGGCGGCATTGGCGGTGAAGCCGGGATCGAAGGCATGGAGCCAGGCACCGGCCACGCCCGCGAGGCTGGCGCCGGTCTGGTAGATCACGTTCAGCACGGCGTTGAGGCTGCCGCGTTGCGCGGCGCCCACCACCAGCATGGCGCCGCCCAGGATCAGCGCCAGCATCAGGTCGCGGCAGAAGGCGAAGATGCCGTAGGCCACGGCCTGGAAGGCGAGATGGCCGGCGCCGAGGGGCACGGCCAGCACGACCGCGGCGGCCATGATCGCGGCGAGCGCGCAGAAGCCCAGCGGATGGCGGAACAGGCCGGCCAGCCGGCCCGCCAGCAGCGCGCCCAGCAGGCCGCCGATCTCGCCGAGGAAAAGCATCGCGCCGATGGTGCCGGCGCCGCGGCCCGGCAGGCCGTTCTGCACCACCCAGCTCGGATAGAGGCCGAGGAAGACGAAGACCGCGCCTGACCAGCAGAGATAGGAAAGCAGCAGCAGCCGCGTGCCCGAATCGAGCGAGAGCGACAGCAGCCGGTCGCGGTAGGTGCGGGCCGTGACCGGCTGGCCGGCGAGCGCCATCCGGGGCGTGGGCGGCAGGCGCGACGCCGCGACGGCCAGCGCCAGGCACACCATCGCCATGGCCAGCAGCGGCAGCTGCCAGGCCAGCAGCCCGCCCGACACGACGCCCAGCGACATCGAGAGCAGGAAGGCGATCGGCGCCGCGGTCGTGACGTAGCCCGCGACGCGGGCGCGGTCGGCCGGCGGGACATAGTCGGCGATCGCCGCGAACACCGAGGCGCCGACCATCGGCATGAACAGACCGCTGGCGGCCCGCCCCAGCGCGATCAGCGCGGCGCTGCCCGCCACGGCGGTCGCCACGAACAGCAGCGCGCAGGCCGCCGCGCCGGTGACGATGAACCTGCGGCGCCCGAAGCGGTCGATGAAGGGCCCCAGCGCGAGGTTGCCGACCAGCGCCGTGACCGGAAACGCCGCCAGCACCAGCCCGGCCTGCGACGGCGTGAGCCCGATGTCCGCCTGAATGAAGGGCAGCAGCGGGATCATCATGGCGATGTTGAAATTGACGACGAAGAAGCCGGTCCAGAGGACGGAGACGAGAAACATGACGGCAAAGGACCTCGACGCCGGCGCCGGCGCGCGGCGTGCCTATGAAGGCGACGCGCGCTTGCGCAATGCGGCGACGACGCGATGCACATAGGCGACCGCGCCCAGCGCCAGCACGATGCAGACGACCCACACCAGCGTGCCGACCATGGCGGAGAGCGGCGGAACCGAGATCATCCCGAAGGCGAGGCCGAGGACGAAGTAGAAGATCATCGCGATCGCGAACAGCGCGACCACGCCATGCAGCAGCCCCTTGGCCACCACCTTGAACTCGCCGACGAGAATGTCCTTCATCTCAATCCCCCCTCCGACGCAGCTGGCATCGGGTCCAGCCTGCTCCCTCGACCTCGGCGCGCGATCGCGCGCGCTACTTGCAGACGTCCATCGATCCCGGCGCGCAGACCCGGCCGTCGCTCCAGATGGCGCCCGTGAGATCGACGCCCCGGAAGCTGACGCCCTCGAGAACCGCGTTCGTGAGGTCGATGCCGCGAAACTCGCCGCCCACCACGAAGGCGTCGCGGAGATCGGCTCCCTTCAAGTTGGCGTCCTGGAACTTGGATACCTTCAGCGCGGCGCGGCGGAGATTGGCGCCCTGCAGGTTGGCGCCGCGCAGGTCGATACCGAGCAGCTGGATGCCCTCCAGATCGCTTCCCGCCAGGACGGCGCCCGCAAGGCTGGCGCCGCCCGACAGGTTGGCTCGCCTGAGCGTCGCCCCCTGCAGCTTGACGCCCGTCAGGTTGGCATTCAGCAGAATGGCATCCGTCAGCACGGCACCGCGAAGATCGGCGCCGCTGAGGTCGGCCGACTCGAGAATGGCCCCCCGCAAGCTTGCCCCCTCGAGGTTGGCCGACTGGAGGCGGGCGCTCGTGAAGTTGACGGCCCGCAGGTCGGCGCCCTTCAAATTGGCGCCGTTCAGCCTGGCGCTGCTCAGGCTGGCGCCCTTCAGCTTGGCCATCCGCAGGTCGCTCCCTGCCAGGTCGACGCCCCGCAGGGTGGCGAATTCGAGGTTGGCGCCCTCCAGGTCGGCGCCCTGGAGATCGGCGCTCGACAGCTTGACGCTCTGCAGGTTGGCGCCCTTCAGCTTGGCGTCCTTGAGCTTGGCGTGCTCCAGCTTGGCGCCGCGCAGGTCGACGCCGGCCAGCTGGGCGCCGGTGAGGTCGGCGGACTCGAGGACGGTCCCCTCCAGGTCAGCCCCCCGCAGGTCGGCACCCGCAAGGTCGGCGTCGGTGAGATCGGCGTCCGTCAGATCGGCGTCGCGCAGGTTGGCGCCGGCCAGAAAGGTCTTGGTGAGGTCCGCGCGGGCGAGCCTCGCGCCCTGGAGGTTCGCGGCCTCCAGGTGCACGCCCTCCAGGTCGGAATTCTCCAGGTTGATGCCCTGCAGGTTGGCCCCCGCAATATTTTGCTCCTTGAGGTCGGTGCCGGTCATGTCGCAGGCCCGCCAGTTCACGGCGGGGGCCGGAGGATCGCCGCACTCCGCCCGGGCAGCCATCGGCGCGCAGGCCAGCAGGACGCCGGCCAGGAAGCAGATGACGCTGATACGCTGCATGTCGGTCTCCCATCCGTCACCGGCATCGAAGCACATGCCCATGATTGCCGCGACGGGCAACCGTCAATAGTGTCGGGTCGCAACTCGGGGAAGCCGCAACGATGCACGCCTGTCCAGCTGGCTCGGCCTTCATGAAGATCGCACCGGCGGTCGCGGCCCTCGCGCTGTCGCTCGCCGCCGCCCCGGCGCCGGCACAGACCTACGACGAGTTGGCCAAGTGGTGCTATGACGAGTCGACCGACCGCCAGAGCCTCCAGGGATGCGACGCCGTCATCGCGGCGGGACGCGAGCATCCGACACGCCTCGCGGGGGCGCACTTCAATCGCGGCAAGGCGTACGAGAACCTGAACGAGCCCGAGCGCGCGATCGCCGATTACAGCGAGGCGATCAGGCTGCTGCCCAAGGCCTATCCCGCCTTCTACGCCCGCGGCAACCAGTACAGGTTCACCGAGCGCTACGACCTCGCCCTCGCCGACTACGACCGGGCGATCGAGCTCAGCTCCGACTACACCGACGCCTTCGCGGCACGCGCCGACACCTACTACGCCAAGGGGCAATACCGGCGCGCCATCGTCGACTACGACCGGGCGATCGAGCTGCGGCCGGCCGATGACCAATATGTCGGCGCCCGTGCCCGGACCTATGCCGCCGACGGGCAGCACGCCCGCGCCCTGCAGGATTACGACCGGGTCGTCGAGCTCGGCATGCGCGACGTCGAGACCCTCGGCGACCGCTGCTTCTCCCGCGCCATCGTGGGCCAGCTCCAGGAAGCGCTCGAGGACTGCAACGCCGCCCTGGAGAGCGTCCCCGACCTGCCCGAAAGCCTCGTGGGTCGCGGCCTCGCCCATCTCAAGCTCGGCCGGCTGGCCGAAGCCATCGCCGACTGGGACCTGGCCGTCGCGGCGGACGCGCAGACCTGGAGCGCGCGCAAGCGAGCGATCGCCCTGTTCGGCCGCGGCGTGGCGAAACGCCGGACCGGCGACACGATGGGCGGCGACGCCGACATCGCCGCCGCGAGGGCGCTGCAGGCCGGCATCGCGGACGACTTCACGAAATGGGGCATCGGCGGGTTTTGACACGGATGATGATGTGGCTTCGCTCCTACGGGCTGCCGATCGGCGCCGTCGCCGGACTGTCGGCGCTGGTCGCGGCATCGACCACCGTGGACGGCACCAGCTACGAGATCGCCTGGCTGCAGCCGGTCGCCACCTGGGGCGGCACCGGCGGCAACAAGATCGACTATCAGCTCGTCTTCCTGCCGGACAAGGTGCGCGTGAAAGGTCCCGGCCTGCGCGACGTCGGCGGCTGCGAGGCAGCGGGGCTGGAAATTCCGAGGAACGGCGAGGCCAGGCATCAGTCGTCCGACGCGGCGACGAAGGTGACCATCGCCTACGCCATCGACGGCAGCACGCATCGCATCACGCTCGCGACGACGGCGCGCCCGCCGAATGCCGCCGAACACACCGAGGTGTCCAGGCTCGACCTGAAGCTCGACGGAAATTCCTGCCGCCTGGTTTCCTACACACGGGGCGACACGTTGGCCCCCAGCGAAAACCTGGCCGGCGAGTTCCACTACAGATGCGTGCCCTTCCCGCTCCCGGCCTTCGAGGAAGGCCGCAGCTGCGAGGAATGACACGACGAGATGGACGCCTCTCGACGACGGCCTTCCGCTGTCGGATTCACGTATTTGGCTGAGATGAAATCGGCCCTGCCTCCCTGCGCGAAGCGCGGGGAGGCGGCAGCGTCTTACCCGTGACCCCTCCGCCCTCGTATGACGAGGGCACCTCCCCTTGCTACGCAAGGGGAGGAAAGCTGCGTTCTCTAAACGAGCGGCCTTTCCTCCCTGCGCGAAGCGCGGGGAGGTGGCAGCGTCTTACGCTGACGGAGGGGTCGGAGGCTCCATTCGGCGCTCATGCCCCCTCCGTCGCCGTATGACGGCGCCACCTCCCCTTGCTACGCAAGGGGAGGAAAGCTGCGTTCTCTAAACGAGATGTGTGAATGTGATCGATAGCGCCTCACGTCGAGATGCGGCCTACCTGCATTCCCCCTTCGAGCCGGCGGCGCAGAGGCGGCCGTCGCTCCAGGTTGCGCCGTCGAGCTTGGCGCCCCTCAGGAAGGCCTCCTGCGGCCTGGTGCCCGTGAGGTTGGCGCCCGACAGGTCGGCGTCCAGCAGATAGGCGCCCTCCAGGTCGACGCCCTGGAGGTTCGCCCCCGACAGCCTGGCCTCGGCCATCAGCGCCCCCTTCAGGCTGATGCCGCGCAGGTCGACGCCGCTCAGGTCGACGCGCTCGAGGACGGCACCCTCCAGCTTGGCGCCGTCGAGCTCGGCGCCGCGAAGATCGGCGCCCATCAGGAAGGCGCGCTGCAGGAGGGCGCCCTGCAGCCTGGCCTTCCGCAGGTTGGCGTCCACGAGGGTGACGCTGGTGAGGTCGGCCTTGCGCAGGTCGGCGCCGGTGAAGACGGCGAGCGGCAGGTTGGCGCTCGACAGGTTGGCGCCCGCCAGCGTGGCTCCGGTGAAGTTCGAGGTCCGCATGTTCGCGCCCTCGAGATTGGCCGCCGAAAGGTCGGCGCCCGCGAGGTTGGCGCCCACGACGACGGCAATCGCCAGCCTGGCGCCCTGCAGCCTGGCGTTCGACAGGTCGGCGCCGCTCAGGATCGCGGTCTCCAGATCGACGCCGCGCAGGTCGGCGCCCGACAGGTTGGCCCGGGACAGGAAGGCGCCGGCGAGATTGACGCCCGTCAGCGTGGCACCCGCGAGGTTGCTGCCCTCCATGTTGGCATCGCCCACCTTGGCGTTCGTGAGGTCGGCGCCGGACAGGCTGGCACCCTTCAGGTCGGTAGCCATCAGGTTCGCGTGCGTGAGATCGGCCTTGTCGAGAACCGCCCCGCTGAGAAGCACGCCCGTCAGGATGGCGTGCGGGAGGCGGGCCTCGCGAAGGTTGGCGAGCTCCAGCCGGGCGCCTATCAGATGGGCCTTCGCCAGATCGGCGCCCTGCAGGTTGGTCCCCCGGAGGTCGGCCCAATCCAGGTCGGCATCGCGCAGGTCGGCGCCCGCCTTGTTGCAATCGCGCCAGTCGACGTCGGTCGCCGGCGGGTCGTCGCAGGCGGCCTGGGCGATCAGCGGCGCGCAGGCCAGCAGGGCGCCGGCCAGGGCCCGCCTCACGCTGCTGCATTTCATATCAGGGCCCCCGGCTGGCGCGCGTCCGCGCCGCTCAATGCACACGACACGGCGATAGCGGTCAAGCCACCCCGCGGCGGTGGGGTTTGACACGCTGGGTAGAAGGGCCCACCGTTCTTTCGCCCGGCGGAGGCGCCTTCGGGCGTCTCCCGCGTTGGCAAACCAAGCCGCCCTCCGTTGGTTATAAGCGGATGCAGAGCAGCGATCGGTCACGACTGCTGCTGCACGCGTTGGGCGGCGACCAGGGAATTGCGTGGACCTCATCCAGAAGGACGCCAAACGGGCATCCGACCGCCGTGGCTCCGTACGATGGCGCATTGCCGTGCTGTTCGGGACAGGCGCCGCGCTGACGGCCGGGGTGCTGGCGGCTCTGCTGCTGCAGCTGCGCGCCGACGCCATCGCCGCCAGCCACAAGCTCCTCACGGCAGTCGCCCAGCTCACCGACGAGCAGACGTCGCGCACCCTGCAGAACGTCGAGCAGGCGCTATTCAACGCCGAGGCGATCCTTGCCGCGGCGGACCTGTCGGCGGCCTTCCCGCCGAGCCTGACCGGCGGTGTCCCCGTCGGCGCCGGCTCGATCGACAGCGAGCTCCGCAAGCTGGTCGAGGAACGGCCCTATCTCGCCGTGATGCGCGTGCTCGACCGGCACGGCCGCGCCATCCACGGCAGCGACACCGGCTACACCGGCATCGACCTTTCCGACCGGGCCTACTTCACCGAGCGCCGCGACGGCCGCGAGACCGGCTTCAAGTTCGACCTGCCCATCCGCAACCGGGTGGCAGGCAAATGGATCATCCCCGCGACGCGGACCGTGCGCACGACCAGCGGCGACTTCGCCGGCGTGATCGTCGCCGCCATCGATCCGCTGTTCTTCCACCGCGTCTGGGCACTCGACGAGGAGATTCCCAGGCTCTCCATGACCCTGTTCCGTGCCGACGGCGTGATGTTGATGCGCAGCCCGTTCAGCGAGCGGCTCATCGGCACCTCCTACAGCAGCGAATATGTCTTCCGTCAGGTGCGCGCGGGCGTCCGCGCCGGCACCTTCCAGAACAGGAGCAGCGTCGACGGCGAGATGCGCCTGTTCGCCTTCCGCCAGCTCACCGCCTATCCCGACCTGGTCCTCGTCACCGGCCAGGGCATGGACCAGGCGCTGGCCGCCTGGTGGCGCATCCTGTGGATCGTGGTGTCCAGCTGGACCGTGGCCGCGCTGATCGTGGGCGCGCTGACGCTGTGGCTGGCGCGCGAGTGGAAGGCCCGCCATGACACCCAGACCCGCTACCGCACCCTGTTCGACGCCAATCCCTACCCGATGGTGGTGATGGACCCGCCGACACGGAGGTTCCTCGACGTCAACGACGCCGCGGTGACGGAATATGGCTGGTCGCGCGAGGAAGCCCTGAAGATGACCGCCGACGATCTCTATACCCCCGAGGATCTGGTGGCGGTCTCGGCGGTGCGCCGGCAGGGTGTGTCGGAATCGGTCCGCGTCATCCCCGGGCTGCGCCATCGCCGCAAGGACGGCACCGTCTTCGACGTCGAGCTGCACACGCGCGGCATCGACCTCGACGGCAGGGCCGCCATATTGACCACGGCCGAGAACGTGAGCCCGCGCCACGCCGCCGAGGCGCAGCTACGGCAGGCGCAGAAGATGGAAGCCGTGGGCCAGCTCACCGGCGGCATCGCCCACGACTTCAACAACATCCTGATGGTGATCCTGGCCAACGCCGATGCCCTGCAGGAGGACGAGGCCACCCTCGATGCCGCGACGCTGGCCCTGCGCCTCGAGCAGATCTCCCAGGCCGTCCTGCGCGCGTCGGACCTCACCCGCCAGCTGCTCACCTTCTCGCGCAAGGCGGACCTCATGCCCCGCCACACCGACCTCAACGAGCTGGTGTCGGGCACCGGCAAGCTGCTGCGCCGCGCATTGGGCGAGCATATCGAGATCGACTCGGTGCTGGTCGGCAATCTGTGGACCGTCAACGTCGACCGCGCCCAGCTCGAGACGGCGCTGGTCAATCTCTGCGTCAACGCCCGCGACGCCATGCCCGACGGCGGCAAGCTCAGGATCGAGACGCGCAACGTCACCCTCGACAAGGACAACATCACGCAGGCCACCGACGTCGCACCCGGCGACTATGCCATGATCGCCGTCACCGACACCGGCAGCGGCATGTCGGCCGAGGTGCGGGCCAAGGTGTTCGAGCCCTTCTTCACGACCAAGGAGGTCGGCAAGGGCACGGGTCTCGGCCTCAGCATGGTCTATGGATTCATCAAGCAGTCCAACGGCCACATCACGATCCACAGCGAGCCCGGACGTGGCACCACCTTCAGGCTCTACCTGCCGCGCAGCCACGGCCTGCGGGAAGATGTGGCGATGCAGCCGACGGCGCCCATGGCGCGCGGCAGCGAGCGCATCCTGGTCGTCGAGGACGAGCCGCAGGTCCGCGCCAGCGTCGTGCAGCAGCTGCGAAGCCTGGGCTACGACGTGGCCGAGGCGGCCAACGGCGCCGCGGGGCTGGCGGCATTCGCGGCGGCGCCCCTGCCCTTCGACCTGCTGCTGACCGACCTCGTCATGCCCGGCCCGCTCGGCGGCAAGGCACTCGCCGACGAGGTGACCCGCCGCTGGCCGAAGTCGAGCATCGTCTTCATGTCGGGCTACACCAGGAATACGGCGTTGCACGACGCCGAGCCCGGCGCCGAGGTGCTGCTGCTGAGCAAGCCGTTCCGCAAGCGCGATCTGGCGCGGATCGTTCGCCTGGCACTGGACGGCCCCGGCTCCCCCGACAGCGTGCTCCCGGAGGCGGCGTAAGCCGCGGACATGGCTCTTTGTTAGTCACAGGCGAGCGTTTGACACGTGACGTAGAAGCGCCCACGGCTTTTTCCCGGCGGACGGCACCTTAAAGGGTCCTTGCGTCGGAACAGTACGCACCTCCTCCGTTGACATAAGCGGATGCAAAGCATCGATCGGTGACGACTGCTGCTGCACGCGTTGGGGTGGCGACCAGGGAATCGCGTGGACGTCATCGAGAGCGATCCCCTGCCGGCATCCAAGCCTCGTGGCTTCGCGCGGCATCGCGTCGCCGTGCTGTTCTGCTCGGGGACCGCGCTGACGGCCGCCGTGCTGGCGGGCCTGCTGCTGCAGCTTCGCGCCGACGCCATCGCCGCCAGCTACAAGCTTCTGACGGCCGTCGCGCAGCTCGCCGACGAGCAGACGTCGCGCACCCTGCAGAACGTCGAGCAGGCCCTGTCGAGCGCCGAGGCGATCCTTGCCGAGGCGACGCTGCCGGCCACCTTCCCGCGGCCGCCGACCGGCGTCGAGTCGGTCGATGGTGAACTCCGGAAGCTGGTCGACGAGCGCCCCTATCTCACCCTGATACGCGTGCTCGACGCGCGTGGCCGCGCCGTCCATGGCAGCGACACCGGCTATGCCGGGATCGATTTTTCCGACCGGACCTATTTCACCGACCGTCGCGACGGCCGCGAGAGCGGCTTCAAGTTCGACCTGCCGATCCGCAGCCGGGTGGCCAGGCAATGGATCATTCCCGCCGCGCGGACCGTGCGCACGGCCGGCGGCGAGTTTGCCGGGGTGATCGGCGCCGCCATCGATCCCCTGTTCTTCACCCGCGTCTGGGCGCTCGAGGAGGAGATTCCGACGCTCTCCATGACCCTGTTCCGCGCCGACGGCATCATGATGATGCGCAGCCCGTTCAACGAAAAGTTCATCGGCGTGTCGTATGGCAGCTTCCACGTCTTCCAGCAGATCCGCGCGGGCGTCCGTGCCGGGACCTACCAGAACAGGAGCACCGTCGACGGCGAGATCCGGCTGTTCGCCTTTCGCCAGCTCGCCGCCTATCCCGACCTGGTCCTCGTCACCGGCCAGGCCATCGATCAGGCGCTGGCCGCCTGGTGGCGCATCGTGTGGATCGTCGTCTCCGGCTGGATCGCCGCCACGCTGATCGTAGGCGGGCTGACGCTGTGGCTGACGCGCGAATGGAAAGCGCGCCTCGACTCGCAGATCCGCTATCGGACGCTGTTCGACGCCAATCCCTATCCCATGGTGGTGATGGACCCGGCGACGCGGACCTTCCTCGACGTCAACGATGCCGCGGTGAAGGAATATGGCTGGTCGCGCGAGGAAGCCTTGAAGATGACCGCCGACGATCTCTATACCCCCGAGGATCTGGCGGCGGTCTCGGCGGTGCGCCGGCAGGGTGTGTCGGAATCGGTCCGCATCATCCCCGGGCTGCGCCATCGCCGCAAGGACGGGACCGTCTTCGACGTCGAGATGCACACGCGCGGCATCGACCTCGACGGCAAGGCCGCCATATTGACCACGGCCGAGAACGTGAGCCCGCGCCACGCCGCCGAGGCGCAGCTACGACAGGCGCAGAAGATGGAGGCGGTGGGCCAGCTCACCGGCGGCATCGCCCACGACTTCAACAACATCCTGATGGTCATCCTGGCCAACGCCGATTCGCTGCAGGAGGACGAGGCCACCCTCGATGCCGCGACGCTGGCCCTGCGCCTCGAGCAGATCTCCCAGGCCGTCCTGCGCGCGTCGGACCTCACCCGCCAGCTGCTCACCTTCTCGCGCAAGGC
>CANIRG010000013.1 GCA_947469635.1 Rhodospirillales bacterium
AGGGCAAGCGCTGCGCCGAGACGCTGTTCTTCGACTATCATCGCCAGCACAGGCTGCGCATCAAGGTGGCGCGCATCTTCAACACCTACGGCCCGCGCATGCATCCCAACGACGGGCGGGTGGTGTCGAACTTCATCGTCCAGGCGCTGAGGGGCGAGGACATCACGCTCTACGGCGACGGCATGCAGACCCGCGCCTTCTGCTACGTCGACGATCTGCTCGACGGCTGGCTGCGCCTGATGGACCACACGCCCGACGACTTCACCGGCCCGGTCAATCTCGGCAACCCGGTCGAGCTGCCGGTGAAGCACCTCGCGGAGCGGGTGCTGAAGCTGGTGAACAACGGCAAGTCGAAGATCGTCGTCAGCCGGCCCTTGCCGATGGACGATCCGCTGCAGCGCTGCCCCGACATCACGTTGGCGCGCGAGAAGCTGGAATGGGAGCCGAAGGTCGCGCTCGACGAGGGCCTCGGCAAGACCATCGCCTATTTCGACGCCCTGCTGCGCGGCAACGAGGATTTCGGCCGCGTCGGACGTTGATCGGACCGCGGGCCTGGAGGCCCGCGGTCCGTTCGACTACTGGGCGGCGAGCGCCTGGCGCGGCAAGGCGTTGACCACCGAGGCCTTGCCCGAGGTCATCTCGTCGTGGATCCACTTGTAGGTCTTCTCCATGCCGTCCTCGAGACGGATGGACGGGGCCCAGCTCATCAGCTTCTTGATCAGGTCGTTGTCGCTGTTGCGGCCGCGCACGCCCTTGGGGGCGTCGAGCTTGTAGGAGCGCTTGAGCTTCACGCCGGCGATCTTCTCGACGATGTCGACCAGCCGGTTGATGCTCACCAGCTCGTCGCTGCCGATGTTCAGCGGCTCGACGATGTCGCTGGTGGCGAGGCGAATCGTGCCGTCGGTGCAGTCGTCGATGTACATGAACGAGCGGGTCTGCTCGCCGTCGCCCCAGATCTCGATCTCGTGCTTGCCCGACATCTTGGCGGCGATGACCTTGCGGCAGATCGCGGCCGGGGCCTTCTCGCGCCCGCCGTCGTAGGTGCCTTCCGGCCCGTAGACGTTGTGATAGCGGGCGACGCGGGTGGCGATGCCGTAATCCTCGCGGTAGTGGCGGGCCATGCGCTCGCTGAACAGCTTCTCCCAGCCGTAGCCGTCTTCCGGCATGGCGGGGTAGGCATCCTCTTCCTTGAGCGCGGTCACGTCGGTGCGGGTCTGCTTGTCGCCGTTGTAGACGCAGGCCGACGACGAATAGAAGAAGCGCGGGACGCCGGCTTCCTTGGCGGCGACCAGCATGTGGGTGCTCACCAGCACCGACAGCATGCACTCGGCCTTGTGGGTCTCGATGAAGCCCATGCCGCCCATGTCGGCGGCGAGGTTGTAGATCATCTTAGCGCCCTTGGCGGCGGCGCGGCAGGGTTCGAGCAGGGCGAGATCGCCCACCTGGTTCTCGACGCCCGGGGTCTTCTGGTACCACTCGCCGAGCGGCTTCACGTCGACGGCGCGGATCTTGGTGTGGCCGCGCTGCTGCAGCACCTTCACGAGGTGACCGCCGATGAAGCCACCGGCGCCGGTGACGACCACGAGATCATTGTTGGACATGGACGAGCCTTTCATGCGAGCGACGGCCGTAGGGGGTGGCCGGTCTTAAGCCGGTCTTTTCAACGGCTTGCGGCTTGTTCGTCAAGCCGCCCTATGACGCATCAGTGTATCATGGATCGCCGGGAAACCGATGGTCCGAGGCAAAAAACTCTCATATACCAGTGACATAGCTCGTGCTCAGCCAGATCACCCCCGTCATCCTGACCTACAACGAAGCAGCCAACATAGGCCGTTCGCTGGAACGTCTGGTGTGGGCCCGCGAGGTCGTGATCGTCGACAGCGGCTCGACCGACGACACGCTGGCGATCGCCGCCCGCTTCCCCAATGTCCGCACCGTCCAGCGGCCCTTCGACACCCACGCCCAGCAATGGCGCTTCGCTGTGGAGGAGGCCGGCGTGGCCTCGGACTGGGTCCTGCGGCTGGATTGCGATTACATGGTGGAACCCGCCCTGCGCGACGAGATCGCCGCCCTGGTGCCGGCGGCGGAGACGGCGGCCTATGAGATCGCCTTCACCTATTGCATCGAAGGCCGCCCGTTGCGCGCCTCGCTCTATCCCGCGCTGCCGGTCCTGTTCCGGCGCGGCAAGGGCCGCTTCGTGCAGGACGGCCATACCGAGAAGCTGCGCATCGACGGGCCTGTGGTGAAGCTGCGCCACCGGCTGCTGCACGACGACCGCAAGAGCCTGGAGCGCTGGCTGCAGAGCCAGTCCCGCTACCAGGCGATCGAGGCGGAAAAGCTCTCGACGCGGCCCTGGTCGGAGCTGGGCTGGGCCGACCGGCTGCGTCGCACCCGCGTGCTGGGGCCGCCGGCGGTGGCCGTGCACTGCCTGCTCGTGAAAGGATTGGTGTTCGACGGGACGGCGGGGCTTCTCTATACGGCCCAGCGCGTCACTGCCGACGTGATCCTCTCCATGCACCTGCTGCGCCGGGACCTCGACCGATGACCTATATCCTGGGCCTCAACGCCTACCACGCCGATGCCGCGGCCTGCCTGGTGAAGGACGGCGTGCTGCTGTCCGCCGTCGAGGAGGAGCGTTTCCGCCGCATCAAGCATTGGGGCGGGTTCCCCAGTGAATCGATCCGCTACTGCCTGGCCGAAGCAGGCATCTCGCTGGCCGACGTCGACCATGTCGCGGTCAACAGCGACAACCGCGCCCACCGTTGGCGCAAGCTCGCCTATGTCCTCACCAAGGGCGTGAGCCCGTCCTATGTGCTGAAGCGCCTGCGCCATCGCGGCGACCGGGCCGACGTGGCGGGCAATCTCGCGCGCGCCCTGCCGGACCAGAAATTCGCCGGCACGGTGCATGCGGTCGAGCATCACCTCTGCCATCTCGCCTCGGCCTTCCTGGTGTCGCCCTACGACAAGGCGGTGGCCGTCTCGGTCGACGGCTTCGGCGATTTCTCCTCGGCGGCCTGGGGGCTGGGGCAGGGCGGCACTCTCGCGGTAGACGGCCGCGTGTTCTTTCCGCACTCGCTCGGCGTCTTCTACGAGGCGATGACGCAATTCATCGGCTTCCCCCATTACGGCGACGAGTACAAGGTGATGGGCCTCGCGCCCTACGGCGAGCCGCGCCAGGTCGACGAGATGGCCAAGATCGTGAAGCTGAAGAATGACGGCAGCTTCGAGCTCGACCTGCGTTACTTCCTTCACGCCTCGGGCGAGGGCGCCAACTACTCGGTGAAGGACGGCATCCCCTCGGGCGGTCGCCTGTGGAGCGACGCGCTCACCGAGCTGCTCGGCCCGGCGCGCGACCCGTCGGCGCCGCTCGAGGACAAGCACCGCAACATCGCCCGCTCGGCCCAGGTGACCTACGAGAACGCCTTCTTCAACCTGCTGGGCGCGCTGCATAAGCGCTATGGCAGCGACGCCGTCGTGATCGCCGGCGGCTGCGCCTACAACTCCGTCGCCAACGGCAAGATCTTCGACCGCTCGCCCTTCAAGAAGGTCTATGTCCAGTCGGCCGGCGGCGATGCCGGTGGCTCGATCGGTGCCGCCTTCGCCACCTGGCATAGACTGGGCGGCGAGCGGGCAAAGCGTCACTTCGTGATGGACCATGCCTATTGGGGTCCGTCCGCGACACCCGCCGAGATCGCCTCGGCCATCGCGGCGCGGCAGGCGGATTTCGACGCGGCGGGCTGCAGCATCGAGCAGATGGAAGAGGGAGCCCTCTGCACACGCACCGCCCAGGCCATCGCCGAGGGCAAGGTGATCGGCTGGTTCCAGGGCAGGCTCGAATGGGGGCCGCGCGCGCTCGGCAACCGATCCATCCTGGGCGACCCGCGCCGCGCCGACATGAAGGACATCCTCAACCTCAAGATCAAGCGGCGGGAATCCTTCCGGCCCTTCGCGCCCTCGATCCTGCGCGAGGCGGTGAAGGACTGGTTCGAAACCGACGACGACGTGCCGTTCATGATGCAGGTCTTCAAGATCCGGGCGGAGAAGCGCAAGGAAATCCCCGCCGTCACCCATGTCGACGGCACCGGCCGCCTGCAGACCGTCACCGCCTCGGCCAACCCGCGCTACGCCCGGTTGATCGCTGCCTTCAATGAGTTGAGCGGCGTGCCCATGGTGCTGAACACCAGCTTCAACGAGAACGAGCCGGTGGTCTGCAAGCCCGAGGAGGCGATCGACTGCTTCCTGCGCACCAAGATGGACGTGCTCGTCCTGGGTGATACCTTCATCGCCAGATGATCCAGCTCACCGTCAACGGCCAGAAACGCGACGTCGACGCCCCCGCCGACAAGCCGCTGCTCTGGGTGCTGCGCGAGGATCTCAACATCGTCGGCCCGAAGTTCGGTTGCGGCGTCGCCTCCTGCGGCGCCTGCACCGTGCATGTCGACGGCAAGCCTGTGCGCTCCTGCTCCCTGCCAGCGGGCGAGGCGGTGGGCACGTCGGTCGTCACGATCGAAGGCCTGGGCGAGGGCAGGCTGCACGCGGTGCAACAGGCCTGGATCGAGGCGCAGGCGCCGCAATGCGGCTATTGCCAGCCCGGCTTCATCATGGCGGCGGCGGCTCTCCTGACCGCGAAACCCAAGCCGACCGACCAGGACATCGACGACGCGCTCAACAACATCTGCCGCTGCGGCACCTACAGCGCCATCCGGCGCGCGGTCCATCGCGCGGCCGCGATCCTGGGTGGCGCGACATGAAGCTCGGCCGGCGCAAGACGATCATCGGCGGCATCGTCGGCGCGGGCTTCGTGGGGGTGGGCTGGTGGTTCGCGCAAGAACGCGATCGCCTCGGCGGGGCCAAGCTCTTCAACATCAAGCCGGGCGAGGCCGGCCTCAACGGCTGGGTGAAGATCACGCGCGACGACAAGGTCGTCGTGGCGGTGCCGCGGGCCGAGATGGGGCAGGGCGTCCATACTGCGCTCGCCATGCTGGTGGCGGAGGAGATGGAGGCGCGCTGGGACCAGGTGCGGGTCGAGGATCCACCGGTCGACGCGGTCTATCGCAACGTCGATATCCTGATGGACGCGCTGCCCTTCTCGCCGGAGGAGTCCGGCACGGTCGTCGATGCGGCGCACTGGGTGGCCGGCAAGCTGGGCGGCGTGCTGGGCGTGCTCGCGACCGGCGGCTCGACGGCGGTGCGCGACGCCTTCACGCCGATGCGCCTGGCCGGCGCCGTGGCGCGCGACCTGCTGATCCGGGCGGCGAGCCGCAAGGCCGGCATCCCCGAGGCCGAGCTGGTGGCGGCCGACGGCGAGATCCGCCGCCGCGACGGCACAAAGGTCGCGACCTTCGGCGAGCTGGTCGACTCGGTCGGCGATCTCGCGGTCCGCCCGCCGCCACCGCTGAAGCCACCATCGCTATTCAAGCTGATCGGCAAGGATTTGCCGCGGGTCGACATCCCCGCCAAGGTCATGGGCACCGCGACCTTCGGCACCGACGTGCGCCTGCCCGACATGCTCTACGCGGCGGTGCGCAACGCCCCTACCTTCGGGGGCTGGGCCGCCGGCTTCGAGATCAACAAGGTCAAGCCCCCCGAGGGGTTCGTGAAGTTCGTGGTCGTGCCGGGAGGCATCGCCTGCATCGCCAAGAGCTGGTGGCTGGCCAATAAATTCATCGACGTGGGCGTGAAGCCCGATTGGCGCGCCGGTCCCGAGCCCAGGCTCGACAGCGCCACACTGTGGCAGCGCTACGAGCAGCTCCTGGCAAGCGGCAAGCTCGCCCTGACACGCACTCTCGGCACCGAGACCAAACCGGCCAACGCGCAGATCGTCGAGGCGACCTACCGCGCGCCCTACCTCGCCCACACGCCGATGGAGCCGATGAACTGCACCGCCCTGGTCGGCAAGGAGACGGTCGAGGTCTGGATGCCCAACCAGTCGCCGACCATCGTGCGTCTGGCGGCGTCCAAGGTCGCGGGCGTCGCGCAGGCCGACGTGCTGGTGCACACGACCTTCCTCGGCGGCGGCTTCGGCCGGCGCGCCGAGGTCGATCTGGTGCAACAGGCCGTGACCTGCGCCCTCGCCGTGACAGGCAAGCCCGTGCAGGTCCTGTGGTCGCGCGAGGAGGATATCCGCCACGACTATTACCGCCCGATGGCGTTGGCGCGCTGGCGGGCGGAGATCGACACGTCAGGCCCCGCGCCCCGGCTCGCGAGCGTGACCAAGCGCCAGGTGGCGCAATCCCCCGCCGACCAGTTCCCCGCCCGCGCCGCCGGCCTGCCGGCGCAGGGCAAGCCCGAGGGCAACGCCGTCGAGAACCCGGCCTACGGCTTTCCCTTCTATCGCCTGGAAGCGATCGTGGCCGAGGGCTCGGTGCCGGTCGGCTTCTGGCGCTCGGTCGGCCATTCGCACGGCGCCTTCTTCGACGAAAGCTTCATCGACGAGCTGGCGCTGGCGCTGAAGGCCGACCCCTACGAGTTCCGCCGCACCCTGCTGGCGGGCCAGCCGCGCCACCTGAAGGTGCTGGAGACCGCCGCGCTCAAGGCCGGCTGGGGACGGCCACTGCCGGCAGGCTCCGGCCGCGGCATCGCCATGCGCGCCTCCTTCGGCTCGATCGTGGCCCAGGTGGCCCAAGTCTCCGTCGCCGACAAGCAGATCCGCGTCGAGCGCGTCACCTGCGCCGTCGACTGCGGCCCGGTGATCCATCCCGGCATCGTGCGGGCGCAGATGGAAAGCGGCATCGTCTACGGCCTGTCGGCCGCGCTCAATGGCGAGATCACCCTGGCCGACGGCGCCGTGCAGCAGTCGAACTTCCCCGACTACGACGCCGTCCGCCTGGCCGACGCGCCCACGATGGACGTCCATCTGGTCGACAGCGGCGCCTCGACCCTCGGCGGCGTCGGCGAGCCCGGCACGCCGCCCATCGCCCCGGCCGTGGCCAATGCCGTCTTCGCCGCCACCGGCCAGCGCCTGCGCGCCCTGCCGCTCAGGCTGGCCTGAGGCGTCTCAACCGTCTCGCCGAGTCTCACCGGGCGTGAGACACTTTTAATGCGATGGCATAAGGGTTTTGGGCCATTTCGTCTCACGTCTGACGACTCACACCATTGGAAAATGCACGTTTGTGTTTGCGGCGCCTCTCGGGGGAGCGCCCAATGCCAATCGCGCTTTCTTTTCAAGGACTTGAGTCGCGCCCCCTACGGACCGCGGGCCTCCAGGCCCGCTCATGCTCATGAGGCGGGCCTGGAGGCCCGCGGCCCGGAAGACATGAGCGTAGTGCCTACCGCGCCATCTGCCGCCGCCAGCGCAGCGTGTCCTCGATCTGGACCGCGAGATCGCGCGTCGGCCGCCAGCCGAGCACGCGGCCGGCCTTGGCGATGTCGCCGACCAGCCGGGGCGAATCGCCCGCCCGCCGCGGCCCGATCCGATGCGGCACCGGACGGCCCGCGATCCGCCCCGTCTCCGCCAGGACCTGCTTCACGCTGAAGCCACTGCCGCTGCCGAGATTGAAGGCCTCGTGCAGCCCGCCCGCCGGCGCCTGGGCGAGCCAGGCGAGGGCGCGCATGTGGGCCTGGGCGAGGTCGGTGACATGCACGAAGTCGCGCACGCAGGAGCCGTCGGGCGTGTCGTAGTCCGTGCCCAGCAGGGTGAGCTCGGGGCCGAGGCCGAGGGCGGCATCCGCCGCAAGCGGCAGCAGATGCGACTCGGGACTATGCGCCTCGCCGATCTCGCCGCCCGCATCGGCGCCGGTGGCGTTGAAATAGCGCAGCGCCGCCGAGCGCAGGCCCTGCGTCGCGGCTTGGGCCAGCGCACGCTCGACCCGCGCCTTGGACTCGGCATAGGGGCTGATCGGCGCGATGGGATGGGTCTCCGCCAGCAGGGCGGTCTGCGGCAGGCCGTAGACGGCGCAGGTGCTGGAGAAGACGAAGCCTTCGACGCCGTGGCGCAGCGCGGCGGCGATCAGCGCCTCGGTCTTGGTCGCATTGTTGTGCAGGTAGCGCTCGGGTTGGGCGACGGATTCGCCGACCTCGATATAGCCGGCGAGATGGACGATGGTGCGGGGCTTGTGGCGGTCGAACAGTTCGTCGAGCAACCGGACGTCGCCGACGTCGCCCCGCTCCAGCGGCCCCCAGCGCACGGCCCACTCATGGCCCTTTTCCAGCGTATCGAGGCAGATGGGGAGGGCGCCCGACTCGGCCAGCGTCTTGCAGACATGGCTGCCAATATAGCCCGCGCCGCCAGTGACCAGGACGGTGCCGCTCATGAGGCCCGAAGAATGGTGCCGGGTGAGGGATTTGAACCCCCGACCTTCGGTTTACAAATCGGCTTCCAGTCTAGAACCACGCTGAACCACCTGCCACCTTGGGGACACTAAAAACCAAGGCAGAGTGGCCTTTTAACGGCTTTCGATGGTACCTTAGAGGCACTGGCAAAACCATGGCTAACCAGCCTTGGTGTTGTCCCAGAGTTGTCCTAGGCAATGACCTGGGAGTCGGAGGGGCAGTGGGTACTGCGAAAGCTAGGCTGACGGACAAGGGCATTTCGGCGCTAAAGCCTGCTCCTGCTGGCGGGCGATATACCGTCTGGGACGCGGGCTGTTTGCACCTTGGCGTTCGCGTGACCGACAAAGGGGCCAAAAGCTTCATCATCCTGAAACGGCTTCCCCACGGCAAACCAGTCGTCCACGTGGTCGGCCGGCACCCTATCACGACATTGGCGGATGCACGCAAGGCCACGCCAAGCGTCCTTGGTGATCTGGAGAGGGGCATCACGCCCAAGGCCAAGAGGGAGCAGGAGGCGCGCGAGTCAGCGCTTCGGAACGCGGATACCTTCGGGATCGCAGTCGAGCGGTTTGTCGAGTACGAGCAGGCCAAGAAGCTGCGTACTTGGCGCTCGACAGAGGCGGTACTGCGGCGCGAGTTCCTTGGGCAGAAACCCAAAGGCACACGCGTCACGACAGTGGTCGATGGACGACGCAAGGTCGAATGGAAGACCACTTGGTCGGATGGTCCAGCCCCTGTGTGGCGCGGCAAGCCAGTCAGCTCGATCACCCGGGCGAACATCGTCGCAAGGCTGGACGAGATTGCTCGCAGGAACAAGTTTGCGGCCCGTCATGCACTATCGGCCGTGCGCCGCCTATTTGGCTGGGCTGAGGAGGGCGAGCGGTTCGGCATTGTCGAGTCCCCAGCGGCGCGCATTCGCGACAGGCTGCTGGGCATCACGGGCAAGCACCTTCGGCGGACTCGGGTTCTAGCCAACGACGAGCTTCGCAGCGTGTGGCAAGCGGCGGGCGGGGCAGGCTACCCCTTTGGACCACTGGTCCAGCTGTTGATGCTCACAGGGCAAAGGCTCAAGGACATTGCACATGCGGGGCGAGGGGAGATCGACCCAGACGCTGAGCGTCTCGTCCTCCCTCCAGAGCGTTTCAAGACTGACGTTGCGCAGGAGGTACCCCTCGCGCCTAAAGCGGTGGAGATCATTGAGGCGCTGCCTACTTTCACTGGGCCCTACCTTTTCACCACGACGAACGGGTCGCGCCCTATGGGCGGCTTTCACAAGCCAAAGCAGCTTCTGATGGAGGCGATTGAAGCCCAGCGCAAAGAGGACGGCCTCGCACCCATGGCGCATTGGGTGCTGCATGATCTGCGGCGCACGGTTCGCACGCGCCTGACCAGTGATTGCAACGTAGATGCGTTCATTGCTGAGCGCGTGATTGGCCACCTGCTTCCTGGTCTTCACAGAGTCTATGACCAAGGTCTGCATCGACCACAAAAGAAGGCGGCGTTGATCGCCTGGGAGTCCTGTCTGCTGGGTATCGTCGAGCCTCAGCCTGCTGACGGCGGCAACGTTGTGCGGCTAAAGCGGGCATGACGGGGTAGGTTAAGGTCAAGGTGCGGACTGCGAGCGCCTTTGACTTCGGCAAAAAATTGCGACGCGCCAAAGGCTTGCTGTCCGTTTGATCATGATCGCAAAAATCAATTTGCGCTCGTGTCCCGCCGTCTGTACCGATTACAGGCCTTAGCTCGTACCTGCGGAAAAGCGGTTGCCACGTCTGCCATAGGCCGGAACCGTGATGGGTAGCTCCACCGTAGGCTCGTTGCGCCGCGACTTATTGATCGCACAGCGACGCGAAAATTCGATACCAAAACTGGGGCGACGCTAAAACTTCGTAATCGGCGAGATCGATGCGCCGAATGGCAACATGTGGTGGGATTTCCGCCGCTGCCCTCGCATGTCGTCCCTGCGGCACCCTTAGCTACGGTGCTCGTTATGCCGATCCGCCGATTTCCCGCCCTGCCGTTGATGGTACCCGGTGCCATCACGCGACTTGAGTTTTGCGACAAGTATCGGATCACTCCACAAACCTTTTTCAACTGGCAACAGAACGGCCGCGGCCCCGACTTGGTTTGCTATGGCCGCTTCATCTTCGTTACTAGGAAGGCTGAGGGAACGTGGCTTGCGCGCTGCGCTGCCGGAAAGATCGTGAATGCTGGTCGTCGTCGCGAGCGGCTGAGGCAGAAATCTGCACCACGTCGCCATGGTGCCGCGCGATGATGATCACCAAGCCAAGCCTGCTGCGCTTCGCCGACTTTCGGGATCTGGGAATTCCCTGGGGAAGAAAGCATATTCGGACGTTGGTCAGAGCGAACAAATTTCCAGCGCCGATCCGATTGGGTGCGAACACGCTCGCGTGGCGCACCTGCGAGATTGACGATTGGCTTGCGTCGCGGCCGGTCGGTGGTAGCGGGGCCACGCCGGCAGGGTTCGCCGCGATGACCAAGGCGCGGCCATGAGTGTGCACAGCACCGCTCAGGCAATAGACTTCCTGCGCGCGATGGCGCGCTGCGGATACTGGCTTCTGTCGGCCATTGACCCGATGAAGACAGGCGTCATCGAGACGAAGACGTTTACCGAGGAGACGTCCGGCGCAGCCACAGCGTGGATCAACCTCTGGCAAGGCAAGCGCAACATATACTTCTCGGCGAACCAGCCGCGCACTGCGATGACGGTCAAGGCGGAAAAGAAAGACATTGGGACGATGCTTGGGCTCCATGTCGACGTGGACCCTGTCGCACCGCCCGAAGGTTTGGATGAGGAAGGATACGCGACGTACTACGAAGAGGCACAGCAGGCGATCTACTCCAGGATTATGGCGTATCCCGTGACGCCAAGCGTCGTGGTGTTCAGTGGCGGCGGTTATCAAGCCTATTGGCTACTCAAGGCTCCGATAGAGGTCGATGGTCCAGAGGCTGTGGCTCAGTTGGAGGCGTACAATCGCAAGCTGGAGAAAGACCTCGGCGGCGATCACTGCTTCAACGTTGACCGGATCATGCGCCTGCCGGGTACGATCAATCTGCCCAGCAAGAAGAAGCAGGCGAAGGGACGACGCACCGTGTTGGCGGCAGTAGCGTGCGCTGATTTCCAATTGGTCTATGAATTGGCGGACTTTAGGCCATGGGCGGGCGCTGACGAGAAAAAAGCTACGCTCAAGGGAGCAACCACAAAGCCATTTCCCAAGCGAGAGCCGCCTGCTTGGTGCCTACGGGTCATAGCGCAGGGACCTGACACAGAGGGTCCCAAATCCTATGGTGGGGATCGGTCGAGGGCGGTTTGGGCGGTATGTTGTGAGTTGGTGCGGTCAGGCTACAGCGATGAAGAGATCGTTGCTGAGCTTCTGGCCGCCGAAAACGGCATATCGGAGCATGTCCTTGAGCATTCCAAGCCTCATGTGTATGCGCCACAGCAGGCGGCGAAGGCGCGTGAGACGGTGGCCCGTGAGTTTACGCTCAGTCCCAATACCAAGAAGCCAATCGTCGACATTTCGAACTTGCAGTTGGCCATGGCGAAGCTGGGCATCGTCTTTTCGCATGATGATTTTCGGAAAAAGGATCTAATCGAGGGCCCTGACGATCGGCCCCGCCGCCCGATGGACGACAAGGGCTACAATCTGCTCTTCCGTGCGATCAACGAAAAGTGGGGCATGAACCCAAGCCGCGACTATCTCAGCATGTTCATCGACACCGAGGCGCAATCCAACAAATTTCACCCAGTGCAGGATTACTTAGCGGGGCTGAAATGGGACAACGAGCGGCGTATCGACTCGTGGTTAGTCGACATCGGCGGGGCAGCAGATACGCCCTACACTCGAGCAGTGGGCGCCATCGTTCTGACGGCGGCGGTGCGTCGGGTACGGCATCCAGGCTGCAAGTACGATGAGATCGTAATACTCATAAGTCCGCAGGGCCTCGACAAATCCACAGCGCTCGCCGTGCTGGCTATACACGATGATTGGTTCACCGATTCCCTGTCACTTGATGCCGACGGTAAAGCTGTGATCGAAAGTCTCGGTGGAAAGTGGATCGTTGAGGCGGCCGAACTCAAAGGCATGAAAGGCAAGGATGTCGAACATCTGAAGGCTCTGCTTTCGCGACAGGTCGACCGAGGCCGTATGGCCTATGGGCACTATGTAACGGAGGCGCCCCGCCAATGCGTATTCTTCGGCACCACCAACTCCGATGCGTTCTTGCAGGATACAACGGGCAATCGGCGCTTTTGGCCGATAAGAATTAGCAAGATGGATATTGCGCGACTGCGAGCATGCCGTGACCAGTTGTGGGCGGAAGCGGCATATCGCGAAGCCAATGGCGAAAGCATCAGGCTTTCGCCGGCGCTGTACGAGGCGGCTGCTTTGGAGCAGGCCAGGCGCACAGTTGAGGACCCGTGGGAAGGACTCATCGAAAAAGCACTCGGCGAATTCGATAAGGGCCTCATTCTCGCCGCGGACGTCTGGACAATTCTCAACATTCCACCCGGCCAGCAGCAGCAGTCGCACGGGGCTCGCGTAGGTGATGCCATGCGTAATTTGGGTTGGCGGCGCATGGAGCGCCGAATGTTTGGGAAACGCGCGTGGTTCTATGGCAAGGGTTCCGAGGTTGACCTCGAAATGCGGCTCTGTTTTGAGAGGAGCTTAGCGGACGGCTGCATAACTGTTCGAGAAGAGCCTTTCCATTTGTCGAAATCAGATCGTGCGAGGACGGACGCCACCGCCGGTTGGCCGACTGACGGGGAATCAAGCCGATAGGGAGGATTCCTTGGCGCAAAGCGGCAATCCGCTGTCGCCGTAGGAAGCGCGCCCAGTGGCAAGGTTTCCGGGGTTTCACGCGCTTTGCACGGTCCGACTGATTCCCAGTGATGCTCAGGAAGAAGTGTCACCACCGTCACCAGCTGTCACGGCCTAGCGTCACCAGCCCAGAATGCGGGCGGGGCGGGCCTGTCACCGCTGTCACCGCCCTTGTCTTACTGACAATCGAAGAGAGAGGATAGGCTATAGGCCACGCGCGGCTGGCGTGCCGGGCTCATGCAAATCGCAATGCGGCGGTGACAGCCGGTGACACCTAGAAAGTCCACCATTGCCTGCATTTTCAACGTCACCGCTCCGCTGCTGGGCGCAGTGACACCGGTGGCAGGCCTACAATCCCCAACTTTCTGTTTGTTTCGGCGACGTGCAGATTAGTGCACCAGTTCAATGGGTTACCAAGAATTAAGACCAACTCTGGTTCCATAAACCATTGATAGGTTCCACTAGGTGTCTAATTTATTGGATTTTGTGATCATGCTAGGTTGTGGGGCAACATTTGGAACAACATACGCGAGCCCTAGTTGTCCCAGGCCAACGCTTCCACCCGCTCTCCGACCGGCCGATTCGCATCTGGTCGCCGGGGCTCGCGTGGCGCTCGGCGGAGTGGCTGGGAAGCGCCTGCGCACTACCGCCCTGACGCACGAACGTCAGCGGGTCGCTTCATCCGTCGGATGCGCGAGGACTTGCTTAAGCATATCGGTGGCACGCCGACGGCGATCCAGCAGGCCCTAATCGACCGCGCGGCCTGGGCGTCGCTTCATCTGTCGACCATGGATTCATATCTAGGCGCAGGTAGGGAAGTCGACGAGCCGGTCTACCTACAATGGACCACGACCTTGATGTTTGCGCTGGCACACTTGAACGCCGCGCCACGCTCTGACATTTCCAAGCCACCGAAGTGGGAGCGCACCGGACCACCATTGCCCGCGCCGCCGGGAGCGACGAGGGAAGACCGTACTCTTGCGAGAATCGAGTTGCAGACGCTGTGCTGCGAAGCCTCGCCCAAGTTGATCTCCACCATCGCTGCGTTGCTTGCTCGCCTGGAGCGGTACAGCCGCCTGCCGCCCACGCCAGCGCGCGCCAGAAAATACGTCGATATGGCACACCGGATGTCATCCGCGCTGGATGAACTTGGACGATGGAAATTGGTCAATACGATGATCGAGCGCGCAACCGACCGCCATCGCTCGGCAGCGGCGCTGGTACTGGCCGACATGGAAGGTAAGCCGTGAGCGACACGAAGACTATTGACGTCGATTTCGCAGACGCGGCTTGCGCACTGATCGACTCGTTGACGGGGCTTCTCGGGATCCCAACGGGCTTTTTCCGATAATTGAATGTTATCGTACTAGCAGCGCTGGTTAATGCCGACGCCGTAACATTGCGCTCGCATGTTCTCGTTTGACTCCGTATTCCGCTCGAAGTATTTTGCTTTTGCTCCTGGATAGGGGCTGGAAAGAGAACCCGAGAGCGGTTCTGGACGATCCTGTCGCCGGATGGCGGCGCCCAAGTACGACGATGAGCCGGAAGGCCTTACGTCTTGGCACCCGGGCAATGCGCCCGTCGGCGGGATCCACACCAGAGCAGTTCTCCTGACACAAGGAGAATGTAATGAATCCCGAGAAGATCCTCGTTCGATACGACCAGATGTCCGAGCAGGTCGAAGGCCCGGTCAAGCGCATCGTGGGCTTCGTCAAGGCGAAGAATATGCTGCCGTTGTTCGATGCCGCCGACCTGGAGGCCAATCCGCGCTCTGCGAAGGCCGGCCCGGTCACCGAGGCCATCATCGACAGCATCACCGAAACGCCCAAGACGTTTCCCTTCAAGACCAAAGGCGTACTCGTCGGCGCCTCGGATTACGATGCACTCGATCGCAAGCGCTACGAGCTCAGGTTCGAGAACCCGCGCGTCGAGGGTATCCTGGATGGTGGCCACAACATGCTGGCCATCGGCATCTACATCCTGGATCAGGCCGTCGATGATCCCAAGATGATCAAGAGCCTGCGCACCTGGCCCGCTTTCAAGGACGCATGGCAGCAGTACCGGAGGGAGATCGCGGCGTTGCGCCGTTCCGGTCCGGACGACGAAGGCGAGGCCGGTCCGCTCGACTTCCTCGTGCCGCTCGAGATTATCGTTCCGTCCGACCTCGACGACCAGGACGTCGTCGAAGAGTTCAAGACCCAGCTTCTCGACATCTGCGCTGCGCGCAACAACAACGTCGAGCTACGTCTCGAAACTAAGGCCAACCAGAAGGGCTACTACGAGACACTGCAACGGGCACTGCCGCGCGCCATCGCCGACAAGATCGAGTGGAAGACCAACGACGGGGGTACCGTAAAGGTTCGCGATCTCATTGCGCTGGCCTGGATCCCGCTGTCGGTTTTGAAGCTGCCCGAGCCGTTGCAGCACATTCGCGTCGTGCCGCAGAACATCTATCGCAACAAGGGCGAGTGCGTGAAGCTGTTTGACGAGCTGATGAGCCACGAACTGGTATCGCGGCCGACCGGCGGCGAGTACACCCACGAACTACATAATCCGGCGGTGGCCAGTGCGCTCCGGATCGCGGCCGAGTTGCCGAAGCTTTACGACCGCATCTACGAAGACTTCCCGGCCGCCTACAACGGTAACAATGGGGAGGGTCGTTTCGGCCGTCTGGCCGTCGTCAAAATGGCGAGCAATATGCGATCGGTGCCCGAAACCCATTTCGGCGGCGAGCCCGTCGCGTACGCCTATCCGGACGGCCTGATCATGCCGCTCGTCTATGGCCTCCGGGCCCTGATGAAAGTCGCTCCCGACGGCCAGGTCTGCTGGAAGAGGAACCCGATGCAATTCCTCGATGCCCATCTCGAGTCCATCGTCCGTAAGTACCGCGTCATCCTCGATGCCTTCCGTGCCGATCCTCAGAAAGTCGGCAAGAACGAGGGTTCCTACGATCTCGTGCTCGATGCATTCGAGACCGAACTCCTAAAAAGCAGCCAGGAAGCGGCATGAGGGTTGCCGTCCGCCGGCCGGCGGAAGCAGCGTTCGGCAGTTTGGTCTTGCGCTCGGAGTTGAGGTCCAGTGAAATGACACTTGGGGTTGTGGGGGAGTCATGGGGAGTGGTCCAGCAGGCCGCGAGTCCCGGTCTGCCGATTTCAGAATTGTCCGATATGGCCCGTGATCCGCACGCCCTGCGGCTGCACGGCCTTGCCCATGTGCCGCTTCAGCCGGACGTCAATGCGGCCGATAGCGCGTGGGAAGCGGACGACTACGGAGTCTCCGACGAATACCTGCCTCTGAGCGCTCGCGCTTCGGCGCCTCCGGGAGATGGTCTTCTGCCGGGCCTGCTGCCTGAAGTGTCGAACGTCGACATGGATCTGCCGCTCTTCAAGAACATTCAGACTCAGGTCGCGGATTTCGATCCGGACGCCGACGCGATCGGCTCATCCTCCCTGGAGGATGACGACGCCGATGCCGAATCTTTGGCCTCGGACAAGGACATTGCCGAGCAGAACGAACTGCCCGATCTGCCCGACGATGATTTCGACTTCGAGGCCGGAACGCCCGACGAGCCGGGCGCATATCTCTTGGAAGAACGTGACGCGCGCGCCCTGTCGTGGGACGCCGTTGTCGAACTTCCCGATTTCGACCCCGACGCTCGCGTCGTGCCTTGGACCGTTCCGGCGGAAGCCGATGACACGGCCAGGAGGAAGGCGCGACTCAAAGCCGCCGGCCTGGCAGCAGTACTCGATCTCACGACGACGACGGAAGTCGAGAAGGCGACCGGCTATCTGGTCGACTTCTATTGCCGCCATCGTCATCCGTCGACACACGGCGCCCTGATGCGGCTCGCCGATGAAGATCTCGATCTGGATACGTTGAAGGCAATGGTCGAACTGCGCCTCGAATGGGCGCAGCGGCCGGACTGGTGGCTGTTCCGTCACAAGGGCGAAGTCCGGCAGGTCGAGAGCTGCCTTTGGGCGATGACCTGGCGACTTGCGCACGACGTCTGCCGGAGCCGCAGCGAGTTTCCACCCGAGTCCATGATCGACGAAGACTGGGCGGACGAATGGCACAATCTGCGCTTCGGCGCGCCCGGGTATTTCAGTTTTGCCGACCTGATCGCGGAAAAGGTCGATTCCCGGGAGGCTGGCCTGCTTTACGACGGTCTGCGGCAGGCACCCGGAGACCATCGGGATTCACCTGATCCCGGCGATCACCATTCCGATCTCCATCGCGCCAATGCCGCGCGGAGGGAATCATGACCGAGGAAGTGCTTGTGCCCGGTCAGGGAAGCTGGGTGCGGCGACCGGCGACCCCCGGCCAGTTCGGCCAGGTGCTCGGCCAGCGCGGGGCCGCCGACCGGCCCGAGCTGCGTGTAAAGTGGCGCGATCGGGAAGAATGGGTTCCGCTCGCGGACCTTCGTTCGGGATTTCAATCCGGCTGGGCCGTCCAGGACGTGCCGATTTCATCGACGCGCAAGCCGCTTGGGCCGGGCCGGGTGATCGGCAATCGTGCGCTCGGGGAGCGCGAGCAGTCGCTGGTCCAGCTCGATAGCACGGGACACAGCGTCTGGCTGCCGTACGAGAATCTGAGGCGCATCAAGGACGCGCGTCACCGCTATGTCCGCGGCGAAACCAACCTGTCGGATCATCCGGAACGCTTTCGATTGAAACTTCTCGCCCACGCCCTGGAAAACTGGAACTCTCTCACCGGTTCGCTGGATCGCCTCGACGTCGATCCCCTGCCGCATCAGATTCAACTCGTTCACCGGATCCTGACGTCCGGCAACTACAACTGGCTGATCGCCGACGATGTCGGCCTCGGCAAGACGATCGAAGTAGGCCTTCTGCTCGCGGCATTGAAGCGCACGAACCGCGCACGGCGTGTCCTGGTGGTGGCGCCTGCAGGCCTCGTGCGCCAGTGGCAGGACGAACTGAAGTTCAAGTTTGGCGAGGACTATCTCATATACGGCCACGACTTCGAGATCAACCGGCCCGATCACTGGAGGCTTTACGACAAGGTGATCGTCTCGCTCGACCGTGCCAAGCGAGACGACCACATGGCGTCGATCCGGCAGGCTGGTGGCTGGGATGTCGTCGTGTTCGATGAAAGTCACAAGCTCAGCCGCTACGCCGACGGATCGCGGGCTCAGCGCTACCGGCTGGCCGAAATGCTGCGACCCCTCTCCGACGCTTTTCTGCTGTTGAGCGGTACGCCGCACCAGGGTTACGTCGACCGGTTCATGGCCCTGCTCGAATTGGTCCGGCCCGATCTTGCACCGCAGATCCAGACGCTCGAAGCCAATCCCGAGATCGTGCGTGAGATGATCCTTCGTAATCGCAAGAGCGACGTCACCGATGCCGACGGCAACTTCATCTTCCGCGGTCACCAGGTCCATCGCGTGCCGATCGAGCCGTCCGCCGAGACTCGCGAATTTCAGACTCTGCTGAACGACTATCTGCGGCGCGGCTATCGGGCGGGCGATGCCGGCGGGACTGCCGGCCGCGCCATCGGCTTCGTGATGACGACCTACCGCAAGCTCGCATCGTCCAGCATCGCGGCAATCCAGAACGCGCTCGAGCGGCGGCTGGACCGGCTACGGGGCGAGACCAGGGAAACGTCCGGTCTGCCGTCGACGCAGGGCCAGCTCGAGCTGGAAGATCTCGTCGAGGGTGGCGACGATCAGGACGATCTCGCGCGGACCGCTTCGGTCACCCGCGCCCAGGAATTCTTCGATCACGAGCACGACATGCTGACGGCTCTGATCGCAAAGGCAGGTGTCGTGCGCGCTCAGGACGAGAAGCTGCGCATCTTCCTCGAACAGGCGGCCGACCGTCTGGTGGCTGCCGGCAAGAAGCTGCTGGTCTTCACCGAATACCGCGCGACCCAGGCCTATCTCAAGGAGGCGCTGGAAGCCCGCTTCCCGCAGGCCGGCGAAGTGCTGCAGATCAATGGCTCGATGAAACTCGAAGACAAGCTCGAGTCCATCCGGAAGTTCAACGAGGGCGAAAACGTCTTTCTGGTATCGACCGAGGCCGGCGGCGAAGGTCTCAACCTGCATCACGCCTGTCACGTCATGATCAACTACGATCTGCCGTGGAATCCGGCGCGGCTCGTACAGCGTATCGGCCGTCTCTACCGCTACGGCCAGAAGGAGACCGTTGTCGTCGTCAATCTCCACGCCCGCGACAGCTTCGACAATGCCGCGATCGATCTCATGATGGCCCGCGTCGCCCAGATCGCCCAGGACATGGCGCCCGTCGGAACCGAGTACAACGATCGCCTTCACGCCGATATCCTGGGCAATCTTCTCGAAAATCTCGATCTCGCGGCTATCCTTCAGGCCGCGTCGTCGATGGAAGTGTCCAGGACGCGCGAACAGATCGAAGAGGCGGTGGCGCACGCCCGGCGCGCTCAGGCCATGCAGGAAGAGATCTTCGCTCACGTTGATGGCTTCGACCCGAATGCCCTGGGGGGCACCATCGGCTTCACCATGAATCATGTCGGAACTTTCGTGCGCCGCATGCTGCCTCTGGCCGGGATCGCCATCGAACGCGAGAGCCACGACGGGGCGGTGCTCGAGCTCCGACTGCCCGAAAACCAGCGCGGTGCGCATCCCGAGTTCGACCAGAGGACGGTGGTGCGCATCACCACCGATCGCCGTCTGGCGCAGCGCCTCGGCGACGTGCTGCTGCTCGACTTCGAATCGGCTTTTTTCCGCCATCTCGTAGACCTTGCCCAGTCGCAGAGGTTCGATGGTCTTTATGCCTCCATGGCGATGGGACCGGACGTGCGAGGGGTGTTGGGCGCCTTCAAGGTGCGCTGGCAGAACGACCAGGGCGAGCCGCTCACGGAGGAATTCCTGCCGGTATTCCTGGGCTCCGACGGCCGAACCGAGATCAATCCGCCCTTCTTTGCGTCGCTGCTGCTCGAAGGCGCGCCGTCTGTTCCGATTCCCAATGCGCCTGCGACCGATCGCGACGCCGCTTTCCAGCTTCTGGTCGACCGCGCCAACCGGCGGCTCGCCGAGGAATGCACGCGTTTCAAGCACCCGAACGGACTGGTCTACCTCGCCGCTGCCGACTGTCGGCCTGCGTGAGCATGGAAGAATTTGACGTGAAGCAGCCTCGAAAGGCCGCCGTCGCCGCTCCCGAGCGTGGCGAGACCGGCCTGCGCGACAACCGTGAGCGCGGTTCCGTCGCCGACTTTCTGCGTGGCGCGATTGCGCCGGGCGCGAAACTTTCTGTCGCCTCGGCCTACTTCACGATCTACGCCTACAATCTGTTGAAGGAAAAGCTGAACGCCATCGACCGGCTCGAATTCCTGTTCGGCGAGCCGTCCTTCCTCGCGCAGGTCAATCCAGAGCGAATGCCGAAGAAGTCGTTCATCATTGATTCCGAAGGCCTGTCGCTGGCAACGCGGCTGGAGCAGAAGCGGGTGGCGCGCCAGTGCGCCGAATGGATCGACGCCAAGGCCGACATCAGGACGGTGCGGCAGGCCAATCTGCTGCATGGCAAGATGTATCACGTTGCCAACGGCGCGTTCGACCAGGCGGTTCTCGGCAGCTCGAACTTCACCGTCCGCGGCCTAGGACTCGGCAACGGCAACAACAATATCGAGCTCAACCTGGTCGTCGACTCCAAACGCGACCGGCAGGAAGTGAAAGCCTGGTTCGATGAAATCTGGAACGACAAGAAACTCGTAGTCGATGTCAAGCAGGAGGTCCTGCGCTACCTGCGCCGCCTCTATGCCGACCAGTCTCCCGAATTCATTTACTACCTGACGCTTTTCCACCTCTTTGGTGCCTTTCTCGAAGGCGACCGCGACATCGACGAAGACCTGCGTCGCGTCGCCCTTACCGAAACCGACATCTGGAAAACGCTGTTCACTTTCCAGAGGGACGGTGCCAAAGCGGCAATCAGAAAGATTCTCGACTACAACGGCTGCATTCTCGCCGACAGCGTCGGTCTTGGAAAAACCTACACGGCGCTCGCGGTCGTCAAGTACTTCGAACTGCGCAACGAGCGTGTTCTGGTGCTCTGTCCCAAGAAGCTCACGCGCAACTGGACGATCTACCGCCAGCCAAGCGAGCTCAATCCGTTCATGGCGGATCGCTTCCGGTACGATGTCCTGCACCATACCGATCTTTCGCGTACGTCAGGTGAGGTCAACGGAATCGATCTGGCCAGATTGAACTGGGGCGCTTACGATCTCATCGTCATCGACGAGTCGCATAACTTCCGCAATAACAAGCAGGCGACCCAGCGTACCGGCGAAGCCGAGCGTCGCAGCCGCTACGAACGCCTGATGCAGGATATCATTTCCGCAGGCGTGCGAACCAAGGTCCTGCTGCTATCCGCGACGCCGGTAAACAATCAGCTCGCCGACCTGCGCAATCAGATTTCCTTCATCGCCGGCGGTGACGTGGCGCGCGAGGATCGGCCGGACGGGGCGTTCGGCGACAGTCTTGGCATTCGATCGGTCAAGGATACGACGCGCCTGGCCCAGGCTCAATTTACCACCTGGTCGCGGCGCCGGCCGGAGCAGAGGCGGACCAGGGATCTAATCTCCGCGATCGGAGGCGACTTCTTCAGGATGCTTGATGGGCTGAGCATCGCGCGTTCGCGACGCCAGATTGCGACACACTACACCGAGGAAATGAAAAGGCTGGGCGGCTTTCCGCGCCGACCACCGCCGCGCGCGATCCATCCCGAAATCGACACGAAGGGCAAGTTTCCGGCTTTCGAGACGCTTGACGGCGAAATCGGCGGACTCCGCCTTTCGCTTTATCACCCGACGCGCTTTCTGCGCTCCGATCTGCCGAAGGCGACCCGCGAGGAATACAATAGGAAGATCCTGGGCGGCTTCACGCAGGAAGGTCGCGAGCGAATCCTCATCTCGATGATGAAGGTCAATTTCCTGAAACGTCTCGAGAGCTCTATCGATTCCTTTCGCGTCACACTCGAGCGCACGATCGACAAGGTCAAGACTCTGGAAAAACGCATCGGTGATTTCGAGACGCACCGTGATACTCACCCCGACATTGACTATGACTCGCTGACGCCAGAGGCTTTCGAGGATCCCGATTTCGAAGACGACGAATTCACCATCGGCGGGCGACGACGCATTCATCTCGCGCACCTGGACCTGCCGAAGTGGCTGAAGGCGGTGGGCGAGGACCGCCGTCAGCTGCAAGCCCTGCTGAAACTCGCCCAGCCGATAACACCAGCGCGCGATCGAAAACTCGCCGAGCTGAGAAAGATCATCAAGGACAAGGCGACGAATCCGTCGACGACCCGAGATGGCAAAAGCAACCGAAAGGTACTTGTCTTCACGGCTTTCGCCGATACGGCGCGATATCTTTATCGCGAGCTGGCGGATTGGGCGCGGAAGGATCTCGGCATTCACGTCGGCCTGGTGTGTGGCGACGGCGGGAACAAGGCTTCTCTGGGCGGCACCGACTTCGACGACATCCTGACCAATTTTGCCCCCATTGCGAAAGGCAGGAGCCGGCAGACCGCCAATTTCAAGGATCAGAAGTCGGAGATCGACCTGCTGATCGCCACCGACTGCATCAGCGAGGGCCAGAACCTTCAGGATTGCGACCTCCTCGTCAATTACGACATTCACTGGAATCCGGTGCGCATTATCCAGCGCTTCGGCCGCATCGACCGTATCGGCTCGCGCAACGATGCCGTCCACCTGGTCAACTTTTGGCCGGTCGCCGATCTCGATCAATATCTCGGGGTCAAGCTTCGGGTGGAATCGCGCATGGCGCTCGTCGATCTCACGGCAACCCAGACCGACAATCTGCTCGATCGCGATCAGCTCGACGAGTTGATCAATGAAGATCTTCTCTTCCGCAACCGGCAGCTCACGCGTCTCAAGGACGAGGTGGTCGATCTCGAAGATCTGGGCGAGTCCGTCTCCCTGACGGATTTCTCGCTCGACGAGTTCCGTCTCGATTTGCTGAATTACCTCAAGGGCAATCGCGAAGCGCTCGAGGATGCGAGCGAGGGCCTCTACGCTATCGTGCCGCCGAAGGCCGATGTGCCGGTGGCCCGGCCCGGCGCGCTTTTCTGCCTGCGCCACCGTGCAGCCGCGACGGAACGCAGCGGCGCCTTCGACTCCCAGAAGCTCAACCCGCTCGATCCCTATTACCTGGTCTTCGTGCAGGACGACGGTGAGGTGCGGCTAACCTTCACCCAGCCCAAGGAGTGCATCCTGCTGATGCGCGATCTGTCGGCCGGCGAGCGCGAAGCCTTTTCCCGTGTCTGCGAGCTTTTCGACCGGCGCACCGCAGACGGCACCGACATGGCGCACTACGACGGCTTGTTGGCCGGCGCCCTTGCGTCCATTGAGCAGACCTTCGGAAAGCGCGCCGCGAACAGCCTGGCGACCAGCCGGGGCGCGGTGCTGCCTCGATCGGGGGCGAGGCCGACGGCAAACGGTGCCGACTTCGATCTCGTCACCTGGCTTGTCATCCTGAAAGCGGAATAGTCCATGGCCGACCGCGTCGATTGCCGCGCCGACATTGCCGCGGCTCTGTCCAGCCTCGCCGACGGCCCCTTGCCCGGAGGCGGCGGCGCAGTCTTCGGCGCCATGGGGTACCGTTCCGATCGTACCCTGCCCATGGCGACCGCCCGAGAATTCATTGTCGAGTTCGACGCGGGCGGGCGCCTGACGGAGAACGAACGCGAGGCTCTCGGCCGGTCTTCGGCACTCCACCTCCTCTTTCAGCTCACGGATGACGAACTGGCCGTTCACGGCGACATGTTCAAAAGCTCCACGGAACTGCGTCCGGGCGATTTTAACTCCTATCTCTTCTTCGACGTCGAACTGCCGGCGCGGCCGCATACCCGGACCGAGCTCTCGGGACTGGTGCGCACGATCAACAAGCCACTCGCCATGCCCGCTCTCGTCCTCTTCCGTCACGGCGAGAAGGCCTCCCTTGGTATCGTTCATCGCCGCCTCAGTCGACGTGATACGGGCAAGGACGTTCTGGAAAAGGTCACGCTGGTCAAGGACATCGATCTCGCGAGCCCGGTACGCGCCCACCTAGAGATCCTGAACGACTTCGCTTTCGAAAATCTGAAGGCCGACTTCGAGATCTCGAGTTTCTCGGGCCTGCATGAGGCCTGGCAGAAGCGGCTCGATGCCGACGCGTTGTCGCGGAACTTCTATCGCGAGGTGGCCGACTGGTACTTCTGGGCTCACCACCTTGTCGATGACGGAAAAGTCGAGCTGCCCCGCGACTGCGATACCGAGCAGGAGCAGTCGCTGTTTCTGATTCGTCTGCTCACCCGGATCATTTTCTGCTGGTTTCTGGTCGAAAAGCGCCTCGTGCCACCCGAGATATTCCAGCCTCATCGTCTGAAGGAGCTGCTCAAGGATTTCAATCCTTCGACGGACGCCCGCAAGCCGGACAAGGCGCCGACCTACTATCACGCCGTGTTGCAGAACTTGTTCTTCGGCACCCTCAACATGCCGCGTGACCTGCGTGGATTCCGCGAGAAGAAGGCGGCGGGCGAGCGCTACGACGGCAACTACGGGGTCACCAACCTGTGGCGGCATGAGGTGGATTTTCAACATCCGGCCGCCTGGGAGGCTCTTGCCGCCCGTGTGCCTTTCCTGAACGGCGGGTTGTTCGACTGCCTCGACGACAAGCCGGGTCGTGGCCAGCAGGCCACCATCCTCGACGGCTTCTCCGACAATCCGAAGTTCGCCTGCCTGCTGCCGAACGACCTCTTCTTCGGCGCCGAGCGGACGGTCGATCTATCGAGCGACTATGGCGAGAAGGACAAGAAGTCAGCGCGCTCCAAGAAAGCCAGGGTGCGCGGCCTCATCGAGATTCTTGCCCGCTACAAGTTCACCATCGAGGAGAACACGCCACTCGAAGAGGAAATCGCCCTAGATCCCGAACTGCTGGGCAAGGTCTTCGAGAATTTGCTGGCCTCTTTCAACGAAGATACGCGTACCACTGCCCGCAAGGCGCTGGGTGCCTTCTACACGCCGCGCGAGATCGTAAGCTACATGGTCGACGAGGCGCTGAAGGCCTATCTCGCCGGCACGGTCCCGCGCTGCAAAGGCATCCTGGACGACCTCTTCTCCAACAAGGCGGTACCTCGCGACATTCCAGAGGAGACGCGCGTCTCTCTCGTTCGGGCGATCGGCGGCGTGAAGATTCTGGATCCTGCGTGTGGCTCCGGGGCATTTCCAATGGGCGCCCTGCATCGCCTCGTCGATTTGCTCGCCAAGCTCGATCCCAACAACGAATCGTGGAAACGCGACAGGCTAGCGGTGGCTCGTCTCGATCTTGATTGGCTGAAGCGGGAAGACGCAGGCGCCGACCGGATTGCCGATGCCGAGGCACGCATCGTCGACATCGAGAAGTCCTTCGACACGCGCTTCCATGCGCTGGACTATGCCCGAAAGCTCTATCTGATCGAGAACGCCATCTATGGCGTCGATATCCAGCCGGTGGCCGTCCAGATCGCCAAACTGCGCTTCTTTATCTCTCTCGTCGTCGACCAGAACGTCGATCCGTCCGCCGACAATCTCGGTGTTCGGCCGTTGCCCAATCTTGAAACGCGCCTGGTCGCGGCGAACACCTTGATCCCGATTGAAAAGGAGGAAAGCACTCTTTTTTCCGGCGTAATCGAAAAGCTACGGCGGGAGCTCACGGAGATTCGCCACGAACACTTCAATGCACGTTCACCTGCCACCAAGAGGAAATGGCGCAATGAAGATCAGTCCAAGCGCCAAGAGATTTCCCGACACCTCGAACAAAATCATATGCTCAGCAAGAGCGGCGCCAGAACGCTCGCCGCGTGGGATCCCTATAACCAGAACGCTTCGGCGGCGTTCTTCGACTCTGAGTGGATGTTCGGTCTGCCGATTGGCAAGACGAAGCGCCAAGGCCGCAGCTTGGTGACTATGCTCGGCAATCTAGCGCTTGTGAACGAAGCAGGCGGGCAGAGCGAGCTGATTGCGGCGCAAATCGACGAGGAAGAGAGCGGCTTTGATGTGGTGATTGGGAATCCACCGTACGTGCGGATTCAAACGTTGAAGAAGAAAGATCCCGAATTTGTGCGCTTTTTAGGTCGGAACTATTTGAGCGCCGGACAAGGTAGCTATGATCTCTATGTCACATTTATCGAAGCTGGTTTGCGCCTGCTTAAAGCCGGAGGATCTCTGGCCTTCATCTGTCCGCACAAGTTCTTTAACTCTAAGTATGGCGAACCGCTTCGATCGCTAATTTCTGCCGGGCGGCAACTTCGACATGTCGTTCACTTCGGCGATCAGCAGGTTTTCCCCGGCGCTTCAATTTATACTTGCTTGTTGTTCTTGTCGAAGGCGCCGCTCGACGAGTGCCGCTTCCAACAAGTTGAGGATCTGGATGTATGGAAGCGTACGCTAGCCGCTCCAACGAGCATTGTAGCATCGGCCGCGATAACAAAGGCAGAGTGGAACTTTGCTGTCGGTAAGAGCGGCGGACTATTTAATGAGTTGATGGCTATCCCTCTAAAGCTATCGGACGTCGTCAATCGAGTATTTCAAGGTCCCATAACCAGCGCTGATACGGTTTACCTGTTTAAGGAGGCATCCCATGCAAGGGGACGCACGACCAAGGTATTCTCGAAGCAACTGGGTCAAGAAGTTGAGCTTGAATCAAAACTTCTTAAGCGCGTCGTCAGAAGTGGCGAAATTGGTCGCTACGAAGCAAATCCGACGGCGCTGGTCCTTTTCCCGTACGAGATTGATGGTACCGAAGCGCAACTTCTCACGGCTGCCTCACTTCGTGATTCGTTTCCGCTCGCTTGGAAATATCTTTTGAAGAACCGCAAGGTGCTTTCCGCCAGAGAGGATAGCGCCTTTGACGATGCTCGCTGGTACAGGTTCGGCCGCACTCAGAATCTTGGCTTGTGGGAGCAGCCAAAGATCATGGTGCCTTACATGGTTACTCGGCTAGCGGCTCATCTGGATCAAGAAGATCATCTCTATTTTGTGAATGTTACAACAGGGGGGTACGGAATCACTGTCAACCCTAAGAAACTTTCGCTCGGTGCGCTTTGCGCGTTCCTCAATTCTCCCATTTTGGATTTCTGTCTGAAGCGGGTCTCTTCCAACTTTCGGGGCGGCTACTTTCCTGCAAACAAGCAGTACTTGGATCAACTCCCAATAGTCCTTCCGTCAGATCGTGAAGCTGAAACGCTGTCGTTGCTCGGTCGGATAATTGGGCTTACGAAGCAGCATTCGGCGGCGGGCGCTGGCACTAACGCCAACGTTAGCCAACAAATGCTGGAGTTCTGGGAGCAAGTCCAGAACGCGATCATCTACGCGATCTATTTTCGTGACAGTTTGTCGGCAATTCGCGCGGAGCTTGTCGATAAGTTGTATAGCGAACAACTGATGAGAATTGGTAGCGAGCCTCGTAGCAATTGGGCGCTGCCTCTCCGTTCTCTTTACGATCGTTTAATCAATTCCACGCCACAGTTACGTAGCATGCTGAACGCTGTGGAGACGTTCGATGCGGTGCGTACTATTGAGAATGAAAGTCGCTCCGCTCGGCGAGAGGGTGAAAAATGATTCCTCTTGCCCACCTTACTATTCGTGTCGCGTGGCACGACTCATCTTGGAACGGCTCAGTCTGTTCGCGGCCGGGGCTGAATTCTTTCTGCACGTCTCTGCCGCGAATTCGCGAGGGAAGATCCGACAGCGAAGAGGCTCTGGCTGGTCGTCCCTTCCACAAGCTCACACAGGATCAGCTCCCTCCGTGCAAGGCCGAGTCGGGCTTCTTCATGAGCCCACAAAAGTGGATGCGGGAGTTCGAGCATCCTTATGTCAAGAACAAGAACTGCGTCGAAACGCACGGCGACCTGAAACCGCGCAAGCTCGAGGTGCCGGCCTGGTCCGCTATCTCTGTTCCCTTCAACTGGATGCTGCGGCGGCGCCAGAAGGAGATCGATGCAAGGATGGTGAAGGCCCTGCCGTCCGACGAGCAGCCGCCTTTCCCTTCGCCCTGGGTATTCGGACGTGAGCGCCAGGACGCGCTCGTTGAACATGTTTATGGCAGGCTCGCCAAAGAGAAGTCGTTGGTCCTCTTCTATACGAAGGAAGGTCATCCGCTGGGCGACGATCTGCGCCGCCTGATCGTCGGCGTCGGTCGCATCGTCTCCGTCGGCAAACGCGAGCACTACGACCGCAAGAACGGCCAACTGGGACATCCTCTCTGGGACCGTATCATCGGGCATTCGATCCGGCCCGACGGGCACGATGGATTTCTGCTGCCGTATCACGAGTATCTCAAGCTGACCGGCGATGATGTCGAAGATGCGCGTCGTGCCGCGCTGCTTCGCGAGATCGCCGTCACCCCGCCGCCGGCCCGCATTGGCGACTTTTCATACGGCTCCGAGTTGACCGACGCCGACGTGGCGCTGTCGGTGCTGAGCCGCCTGCTCGCGGCCGTGCGGCGCATCCGGGAGCACGGCATCGCCGAGGGGCCTTGGCAGAAACGCGAGGAGTGGCTGAACCAGCAACTCGATCTCGCCTGGAAGGATCGTGGCGCCTTCCCGGGGACGGGTGCCTTGCTGGAGGCGCTTGGCATGCGGCTGGGTACGGCGTTGTTCATGGAGCTGCGCGCTACGGGCGTTCTGCAGCCTCACAGCGATCCCTGGCCAATTCTGGAGGAGGTCTTCAAGGGCAAGAGGAAGCCACCGGACGCAGCCTTCGCGCCGGATATCTCGGCCGTAGCGCCGACAGTGCTGGGCCTTGCGCCTGCCCGGCGCACGCTGCTGCATCTCCTGTCGAGGTTCGATCTCACACCCGACCAGGCACGCCGGATCTGGGACGAAGCGCAGCGGCGCCGCGGCTTCACGGTCCAGACGAGCGACGAGGAAATCGTCTCAAATCCGTACCTGATCGCCGAGCGCGATCTGGGCGGCGGCGAAGACGCTTCGGTCTCCCTACAGGATATCGATCGCGGCCTGCTGCCGGACAAGGCGATCGGCGACGCGCCGAAGGTGCCGGCCCCGAGCGGTGTTGGCTCACCCATGGATTCTCGCCGCGTCCGCTGTGCGCTCGTGTCCGTCCTGCGCGACGCGGCAGCAGCCGGCGATTCCCTGCTCAGCCTGGAGGAAACCCTCGATCGCCTGAAGCCCCTGGGCGGTGACAGCCCGATCGTCGTTTCAACCGACTGGATCGAGGGCAACAAAGTCTTCATCGAACAGACGATTGCCCGGCTCGCCGTTGCCAGGTCGGGCCTGGCCGGAAAAAGCGTACCGGCCCTGCAGCTTGTCGAGCTCAAGCAGCGCGAGGAGAAGCTGGGCAAAGTTCTGCGCGCGCGTTGCGCCAGGGACATCGCGCCGCCCAAGGTCGACTGGAAGAAGCTTATCGTCGCGGCAGTCGAGGCGAGCGGTCAGAAGGTCGATTCTACGAGCGCCCGCCACAAGGCGGCGCTGGAGGAACAGGCAAAGGCGCTGGAAGCCGTCTGCTCGCGCCGTCTGTCGGTCCTCACCGGCAACGCCGGTACCGGCAAGACCTCCGTGATCGGCGGGCTTGTCCTGTGCGAACCGCTGCGCAAGGAGGGGCTGCTGCTGTTGGCACCCACCGGCAAGGCACGCGTGCGCCTGCAGGGCGCGACGGATGCCACGGCGATGACCGTGGCGCAGTTCCTTTATGGCCTGAAGCGCTACGACGGGCTGCGCCAGCGGCCACTGTTCGACGGCAAGGAAACGTACAAATCGGCAAAGACGGTGGTCATCGACGAAGCCTCAATGCTGACCATGGACGACCTCTACGCCGTATTGCAGGCGCTGGATCAGGCCCACGTCCAGCGGATCGTTCTGGTGGGTGATCCCAATCAACTGCCGCCGATCGGCGTCGGCAGGCCCTTTGCCGATCTGATTTCCTGGCTCGCGACGGCCAAGGAGTCCGATCTGCCGGAAGATCGAAAGGCAGCGCCTGCGCTCGCGAAGCTGACCGTTGAAGTCCGGTCCGTGGGCGACACCTCGGCTAAGGACGGCAGCGCACGGTCCGACACGCTGCGGCTGGCCTCGTGGTTCACCGGAACCCCGCCTGATGGCGATGCCGACCAGGTGCTTAGCCGGTTGGCGCTGGGCGAAAGCCTGAACGATCTTGAGGTGGCGTATTGGACCGGGCCGCATGATCTTCGCAATAAACTCGTCGACCAGTTCGTCAAGCATCTGGGCCTCAAGGACGCCAGCGATGCCAAAGGTTTCAGTAAGTCGTTCGATTTCGCCGATGAGGGCTGGATCCGCCGCGACAATCCGGACGGCATCGAAAACTGGCAGCTGCTGACGCCGACCCGCATGCACGCTCATGGTGTTGCCGAGCTCAATCGCTGGATCCAGGGACAGTTCCGCGCCAACGAGATCCAGGCCGCCCGCAATTTCCGGGGCGTAGCACTGGGAGACGAAGGCATCGTCCGCAATGACAAGGTAATCCAGCTCAAGAACGGGGTGCGAGATTGCTATCACTGGGAGACCAGGGAGCAGGCGGAGGACTATCTCGCCAACGGCGAGATTGGTGGCGTAAGTGTCGGTCAGAAGGGCTTCTTGAACGTCTTCTTCGCCGGGAGACCCTTGGTCAGCTTCGGCTATAGATCGGGCGATTTTGGTGAAGACAGAATTCCGCTTGAGCTTGCGTACGCTCTCACTATCCACAAAGCGCAAGGCAGCCAGTTCCGTACTGTTTTCGTCGTGCTGCCCAAAGCGTCGCGGCTGTTGAGCCGGGAGCTGGTCTACACCGCGCTCACACGTTCGAGGCAGCGGATGGTGCTGTTGATCGAAGGCGACAATCCTGGATTGTTGCACGACCTCAGCAGGCCCGAGAAATCGGATGCATGTCGGCGCAATACAAACCTGTTCTCGGGCATTCTGCGCGAGCGCGGCGGCGAGCCGCCCTACGCGGAAAACCTCATCCACCGGACCGAGACCGGGCACATGGTTCGTAGCAAATCCGAGCTGGTGATCGCCAATCTCCTTCATCGGGAGGGCATCGCCTATCAGTACGAACAGCCACTCGAGGGAGAGGCGGCCCCCGGCCGGCTGCATCCCGACTTCACCTTCACGGACGCGGGCGGCGACCGAATCGTCTGGGAGCATCTCGGCATGATGGACGATCCCGACTACGTCCGCGGCTGGAAGTGGAAGCAGGAGTGGTATCTGAAGAATGGGTATGTGCCGGGACAGAACCTCTTCGTTTCCGAAGAACGAAAGGGTCAGGGTCTGGACATGGAGAAGTTGAATGCTATGGCCGCGACCATCCGGTCACTGGTCGCCTGAGCGGCCGAAAGCAGATCGCTGCATGCCTACTGTCGGCTAGATAGTCAAAGCTCAACGCCGTGCCAGGGCGCTCGAAGTATTATCTAGAAAGGTGTCTCCCCGAATGTCCAAGCGCACAAAACGCACAGTCCCTCGCCGGGAGACTATGATCCCTGAAGGAGGATGACCTTGCCAGTCAATTCGACGGTTCTCTTCGGGACGCCTCACACTGCTATCGCTTCCTTGATCCGCGCTCGCATCGACGCGTCTATATCCACGCGGGTTGTTACGGGGTTCGCTACACTTGGCGGTCTGGCAGCAATTGAGACACCGATAAGGGCAAATCCAAACAAGCTTAAAACGTTGGTTGTCGGTGCTGCCACGTATCCAGCATTCCAAGCACTAGATGAATTAATTGTGGCTGGCGTTTCACAATCGAATTTGCGGGTTCATTTGGGACACACAAGTTTCACGGGTGGCCGAAGGCATCCATTTGTTCGCTACCATCCAATGCTTCACAGCAAGATCTACTACATGGACATGCCAGGAGATGCAGCCTGTGTATTCGTCGGTTCTCACAACCTGACATCGTTTGCGCTCGGGGGCCTGAATGGAGAAGCTTCCGTTTTGTTGGAAGGTCCGGCGGCAGATGTGGAATTCTGCAAAGTAAGGCAACACATCGACGCCCTTGAGCGCGAAGCGGCGCCATATTCACAGGCTCTCAAGGAGGCATACGCTTGGTGGTCCAGGCAATATTTCGACGGTATGGGCGTTGAGATCGGTCTTCCTCACGATTGGACGACGGTGCGGACGATCCTGATTTTTACAACCGCACCAGAGCGTCGTAAGCCCAAGGTCGGAGACCACATATATTTCGAGATTCCCTACGGTATTCAGATAGAGAGGCTCCGCACAGAGGTGCACGTTTTTGTATTCGATGCATTGCCGTCGAGCCCTTGGGAGGCGCTTGCTCGACTATCATCTGCCAAAGAGAGCTTTACGGGAGAGGCTTCGGGCGCGGACAACGAACAGGGCAATGTGGAGGTGGTTGCTGATTGGCAAGTGGAACGAACACCTCAACCTGTGCTGCGGTCACTGCCAAATGGGCGACATCGACCGTTGACCCCGAGCGACAAGCAGCAGGTCCGGGCCAAAGTCGTGAGTTTGAATGTCACCCAATGGGACTATGCTTTCGAACGCGAAAAGACTGGATGGGACCCGGCGTTCGGACCTGACTCCGAAGTCCTGCGCCAAGATCACGGCAACGATGAGCCGTTTGCAAAGGCTCTTGGCGCTGATCGCGAAAAGGCCCCTTGGAGATTGGTCGCGAATCTGCGACCTCGCACTGGACCGGCCAAAGAGGCGGACGAACAGGCCTTGGAATTGGCGAAACCCGAATCGGGCGCATACGTTATCGTTGCCCTGCGAAGACGTCCGATTCGAGATCAGCCCATAGAACAACGCGACGATAAGTGAATGTTATCGACCGACGAATGGCCTTCTGTGCAATTGATTGTACAAGACTAATAGTGCGGCCCTCATGGATTAGGGGCTGCGAGCCGCGATGGAACCCATCCGCCGCGAGCTCGCCAACGCCGACGATGGCAATCGCCAGATGGTCGACCGGCTGCCGGCCGTTGAGGCCGGTGGGGCCGAAACGACTGCCCGCGGCGTCTACTTCGCCGATGTCGTTCTCAAATTCCTAGCCCGCCACCGCAATCCGGAGCCGCCCGCCACCATCACACTGCCGGCCACGCTGAGCTATGCTCCGCTCGTGTAAGCCCGATCGCCGGCGGCGACGCAACAAATAGGCGATGGACAGAGAGCCAGGGACAAATGCCGGGCGTCACGTTACCTGCGGTCGTCGGACTGGGACTGCCGGCCATTGTCATCGCTCTCCCTTGCGCGTTGCATCCGCGAGCGGCAAATGAGCCATCCTGCGGCGAGCCCGACCGGCTGCGCTCGAATATCGAGGAGCGACGGGAGAAGTCCGCCCTGGCCGTGACGCGCAAGCTGCGCGATGTCGAGACGCTGCCGAAGGCAGACGCCACTGTGCTGCCCGGGTTGGAGTGCGCATTCCGACTGATCGCGACCACCTGTTCCGATTGATTGCGACCACCGATTCCGATTGATCGCGACCACCTGTTCCGATCGATCGCGACCAGGCTGTGGGCGGGTGTGAGTGGCGCCGTTGGGTGATCCTCGAATCGGCATGGCA
>CANIRG010000014.1 GCA_947469635.1 Rhodospirillales bacterium
GCTACGCCCTCCCTTCGACCGGCCCCCGCCAGCGCTTTCTCATCCTGATTGACGCTGGGTTCTCACCTTGATTGTCGCCGCGCAGCGGTCGCCAAACCGCCCCAGACAGTAACCAATCTCCGACATCGATAGCCCCCTTGGCTTCCAACACCATTAGGGAGTCAGCCTTCAGGGCGTCGCGCAAGCGCGATGTGTGAATACGATAGGCGCTTCGCGCAGGGAGGAAAGGGCACTGCTGCAGAGAGGATGCTCGAAACGATGTGTCCACGCGGAGCTCACCGCCGCCCGCGCGTGATCGTGCCCAAGGCGATGCCGCCCAGGATGAGCGTCATGGCGACGAGCAGGAGCAGGGAAATGCTCTCTCCCAAGGCCAGTGCGGCACTGAGCGTGCCGACGACAGGCGTCGCCAGCAGGCCGAGCGAGGTCGTGGCGGCGGGCAGGCTGCGGTTGACCATCGCCATCGCCCAATAGGCCAGCGCGTTGCCGCACACGACGCCGTAGAGCAGCAGCAGGATGAGCGGCAGGGTCCACTCGATCCGGGGCACGCCCTCGAAGAACAGGGCCACCAGCACCAGCAGGACCGTGGCGAGCAGCGTCTCCCAGAACACGAGCTCGAACGGTGTCGATATCCACTTGTGGGCGCGGACATGGACGATGCTGACGGCCCAGCAGGCGGCCGCCAGCAGAAGCAGGCCGTTGCCCAGCAGGGCGCGGTGGTCGTTCCAGTCGAACGAGGCCGGATTGAACATCAGCATCAGGCCGGCGAAAGCCAGCGCCCCGCCGGCCAGATGGCGCCTGGTGATGGGCTCGCCGAGGATCAGGCGCGCAGCGGGGATGACCCAGAGCGGCGTGGTGTAGCCCAGCACGATGGCGCGGCCGGCGGGAACGAACTGGATGCCCAGCGCCACCAGCGCCGAGAAGGCGACCATGTGGGGCAGGGCGATCCCGAACACGACGGGGAGGTCGCCCCGGCGCGGAACGATCAGCTTTCCCTGGGCCAGGAGGAGGCCCAGCAACACGACGCCCGAGATCAGGCTGCGAAGCGCCACGGTCCACAGCGGTGTGATGCTCTGGACCAGCACCTTGGTGACCGGCCAGGTGAAACCCCAGGCCAGGACGACTGTCGCGAACAACAGCAGCGCCACGGGCCTCGTCAGTCGATCGCTCTTCATGCCGGGCCTTGAGTCGTCGCCACTTGGATCTTGCTTTAACGTTGCGAATATCGCAATATGCGATACGGGGCCGAAGATACTGGTTACGAAAAGTGACGCTTAAATTCATGTTATTTTATTCAGAACTCAGAACTGCTCCTCCCGAAGGGCGAACACCGTGCGGCCGGCGGCCTGGAGGGGGCCGAGCTGGGCCAGGGCCGGTGGCAGGATCACCTCGGCATAGAAGCGGGCGGTGATCAGCTTGGCTTCCATGAAGGCCGGATCGCCGTCGCGGGTGGCGAGGCGGTTCTGGGCGACCAGGGCGCTGCGGGCCAGCAGCCAGCCGCCCAGGGCGGTCCCGGCAAGCCTCAGGAAGGGAACGGAGCCCGCCAGGGCCGTCACGAGCTCGGCCTTGACCGATTGCGCCACCCAGATCGTTGCTTCCTCCAGCGCCTCCGCAGAGGCCAGGACGCCGTCGCGGATCGCCTCCATATCGTCGCCGGGCGCGGCCTTCAGTTCCCCTGCAAGGGCGCGCATCTCGGCCACCAGCCCCAGCATGGTCTCGCCGCCGTCCTTGGCGACCTTGCGGCCGACCAGGTCGCGCGCCTGGATGCCGTTGGTGCCCTCGTAGATCGGCAGGATGCGGGCGTCGCGCAGGTGCTGGGCGGCGCCGGTCTCCTCGATGAAGCCCATGCCGCCGTGGATCTGGACACCCGTGGAGGCGATCTCGTTGCCGAGGTCGGTGAACCAGGCCTTCACGATCGGAATGAGGAGGTCGACCCGGTCCTGGGTCTTGCGGGCGGCTTCCTTGTCGGGATGCCGCAGCGCCCCGTCGATGCCGGCGGCGGTGTAGTAGCCCAGGGCGCGCATCGCCTCGATCTGGGCGCGCATGGACATCAGCATGCGCCTGACGTCGGGGTGATGGACGATCGAGACCGGGACCGGGTTGGGCTTGCCGTCGTCCTTCGACTGCACGCGCGTCCGGGCAAACGAAGCCGCCTGCTGGTAGGCGCGCTCGGCGATGGCCAGGCCCTGGATGCCCACCGAGAGCCGGGCGTTGTTCATCATGGTGAACATGTAGGAGAGCCCGCGGCCTTCCTCGCCGACGAGGTAGCCAATGGCACCACCGTCGTCGCCGAAGCTCATCACGCAGGTCGGGCTCGCATGGATGCCGAGCTTGTGCTCGAGCGACACGCATTTCAGGTCGTTGCGCTTGCCCGGCGTGCCGTCCTCGTTGGGCAGGAACTTCGGCACGATGAACAGCGAGATGCCGCGCACCCCGGCCGGCGCGTCGGGCGTGCGCGCCAGCACCAGGTGCACGATGTTCTCGGCCATGTCGTGCTCGCCGTAGGTGATGAAGATCTTCTGGCCGGTGACCTTGTAGTGGTCACCCTCCCTGACCGCCCGGCTCTTGAGCTGGCCGAGGTCGGAGCCCGCCTGCGGCTCGGTGAGGTTCATCGTTCCGGTCCAGTCGCCGGAGATCATCTTGGGCAGGTACTGGGCCTTCTGCGCCGGCGAGCCGTGGTGATGGATGGCGTCGATCGCGCCCTGGTTCAGCAGCAGCACCAGGCCGAAGCCCATGTTGGCCGCCTGCCACATCTCCTGCACCGTGGTCGCCAGCAGCCACGGCATGCCCTGGCCGCCGAACTCGGGATCGAAGGGCAGCGAGTTCCAGCCTCCGGCCACGAACTCCTTGTAGATGGCGGCGAAGCCCGGCGCGGTGCGCACGACGCCGTTCTCCAGCGTGGCGCCGACCTTGTCGCCGTCGCGGTTGAGCGGCGCCAGCCCGTTGCCGGCGAGCCGGGCCGCTTCCTCGAGCACGGCGTCGACCGTGTCGTCGGTGGCGTGCTCGTAGCCCGGCAGGCCTGCGACCCGGCCGAGGCCGGCCACTTCGCGCAGCGCGAAACGCATGTCGGCGAGGGGGGCAGTGTAGGTCATGTGATTTCCTCCGGGCGGCAATATGCCGGGCTCGGTCGCCTTCGGCCACTCACTCGGCTATCCTCGCCCCATCATGACCGACACAGTTCTGCTCGCCATCGATGGCGCGCGCGCAACCATCACCCTCAACGATCCCGCCAAGCACAACCGGCTGGATCCTTCCGGCCTGCGGCTGCTGCGCGAGGCGGTGGAGAAGGTCGACGCCGATCCCGACGTGCGCGTGCTGGTGCTGACCGGCGCGGGCGACAAGTCGTTCTGCTCCGGCTTCGATCTGGGCTCGATCAAGACGGACAAGAAGGAGGGGGACAGGGATTCGCGTCCCTCGGACGGCGAGGACAGTTTCGAGACGGTGATGGACCGCATCGAGGCGCTGCGCATGCCGTCGCTCTGCGCGTTGAACGGCGGCGTCTATGGCGGTGCCACCGACATGGCGCTGGCCTGCGACTTCCGGATGGGAGTGAAGGGCATGCGCTTCTTCATGCCGGCCGCGCGCTTCGGCCTGCACTACTATCCGAGCGGCCTGCGTCGCTACACCCAGAAGGTGAGCCCGAGCTTCGCCAAGCGTGCCTTCCTGCTGTCGGAGGATTTCACCGACGAGGACCTGCTGCGCGCGGGCTATCTCGACTGGCTGGTGGAGCGGGGCGAGTTCAAGGCCCGCGTCGAGGCGACCGCGGCCAAGCTGGCCGGCCTCGCGCCGCTGTCGATGGCCAACATGAAGCGCGCCATCGAGCAGTTCACCCAGGCCGAGCCGGATATCCCCAGGATCCGCGAAGGCATCCGCGAGTGCCAGACGTCCGAGGACCTGCGCGAGGGGCTGGCCGCTCTGCGCGAACGCCGCACGCCGGCCTTCAAGGGCCGCTGATCGGTTGCACAAGGTCTGCGCTGGAGGATCGTCGGCAATTCTCTATCCGAGGGGCGCGAAATCGAATTTTGGCCGCTAGACTAGGGGCGCTCATGGCCACCACCCAGCGCCGCCTCGCCGCGATCGTGCATGCCGACCTTGCTGGCTTTGCCAGGATGATGGAGGGCGCGGAGACGCGCACCTTCCGGCATCTCAAGTCGGCGCAGGTCCAGGTGTGGCGGCCGTCGATCGACACCGGTGGGGGGCGGATCGTCGGCACGGCGGGCGATGCCATGCTGGCGGAGTTCGGCTCGGCGGTGGCCGCCGTCGAGGCGGCGATCGACATCCAGGAGCGCATGGCGCGGTTCAACGAGGTGTTGACGCAAGACCAGCGCATGCTGTTCCGCATCGGCGTCCATCTCGGCGAGGTCATCGTCGACGAGGAGGACCAGAACATCTTCGGCGACGGCGTCAACCTGGCCGCCCGCATCCAGGCGGTGGCCGAGCCCGGCGGCATCTCGGTGTCGCGCGCCGTGCGCGACGTCACCGAGCTCAATGTCGAATATGTCTTCGTCGATGCCGGCGAGCATTTGCTCAAGAACGTGCGCCGGCCGATCCACATCTTCCATGTCCGGGCCGCCGCGGGCGTCTCGGCGACCACGGTCTCGCAGGCCGCCCCGCAGGCCGTGCTGCGGTTCGAGGGGACCGATTCGACCGGCCAGAAGTTCGGCTTCGACGTCGCCCTCGCCAGGCTGATCAACCTGCAGCAGGGCATGATGATCGGCCGTGCCGCCGACCAGTGCGAGCTGGTCCTGCCCCATGCCACCGTCTCGCGGCGCCATGCCCGGCTGAGCCTTTCCGGCGAGGCCCTGCTGATCGAGGATCTGGCCTCGACCAACGGCACCACGGTGAACGGCGCGACCCTGCATTCGGGGGCGCCGGCGGCGCTCCAGGCCGGCTACAGGCTCCGCATCGGCGACGTCGAGCTTACCGTCCGGCAGGCCTAGCCGGGGAGGGGCCGATGGTGACGGGCGATATCCCATTGCCCGCCGTCGACACGCATGGCACGCTTGTCGCCTCGCCAATGCCATGATCGACATTACGAACCAGGGTTCAACCCAAGCCCCCGAGGTCGATTTCGTTGCGCTCCATCCGGGGCAGACAATCGGCCGCTACGAAATCGTGTCGGTTCTGGGCCAGGGCGGCTTCGGCATCACCTACCGCGCCAACGACATCCAGCTCCACCGCGAGGTGGCGATCAAGGAATACCTGCCGTCGGCGCTGGCCGTTCGCCAGGACGGCTCCACGGTTCTTCCGCGCTCGACCAAGATGGCGGAAGACTTCGGCTGGGGCCGCGAGCGGTTCGTGGCCGAGGGCCGCACGCTTGCCACCCTGCAGCGGGCGCCCGGCATCGTGCGGGTGTTCGATTTCCTCGAGGCCAACGGCACGGCGTATATCGTCATGGAGCTGGTGCCGGGCGAGACGCTCGACGAGCGGATGAGGAAGGGCGGCACGCTCACCCCCGACGAGGTGGACCGCATCCTGTGGCCGCTGCTCGACGGGATGGAGCGGGTGCATGCCGCGGGCTTCCTGCATCGTGACATCAAGCCGGCCAACATCCTGCTCGATGCCGATGGCAATCCGACGCTGATCGACTTCGGCGCCTCGCGTGCCGCCATGGTCGGCCGCGCGGCGGTGATGACGGCGATCTTCACGCCGGGCTATGCCGCGGCCGAGCAGTTCACGGCCGCCAAGCAGGGACCCTGGACCGACATCTACGGCATCTCGGCGACGCTCTATCACGGCATTGTCGGAACGCCGCCGCCCAGCGCCTTCGACCGCATGCTCGACGACGGCTACGAGCCCCTGGGCCGGCTCCAGCCGCCGGGGTTCGCCCCCGGCCTGCTGGTCGGCATCGATGCAGGGCTCGCGGTACGGGCGACCGACCGGCCGCAGTCGATCGCCGGTTGGCGACAGATCCTCGGCCATGCGAGCTCCCTCGGCGCCCAGGCGACGGTGGCGCTGGCCAAGCCCAACACCCTCACGCCGCCCTATACGCCTCGTCCGTCCATTGCGGCGGCTCCGGTGGCCGCGCCGAGGCCGACGCTGCAACCGACGCCGACCGTGCAGCCGACTCCAATGCCCACGCAGCAGCCGGCGCCTGTTGCCAAGCGTCCGCTGGCCCCGTGGATCGCGGCGGCGGCCGGCATCGCTTTGGTGCTCGCCGGCGGCGGCTACTATCTCGCCAAGACCTCGGGCCCCGACCCCGCGGCGATCGAAGCCGCGCGCAAGCAGCAGGAAGTGGCCGAGGCCGAAGCGGCCAAGCGCCGTGCGGCCGAGGAAGAGCTCTCCAAGCTGCGCGCTGCCGAAGCGGCACGGCTGAAGGCTGCCGAGGACAGAGCCAAGGCGGAGCAGGAAGCCAGGCTGAAGGCCGAAGCCGAGGAGGCCGAGCGTCGCGGCGCCGAAGCGGCGGAGACGGCGCTTCGTTTCTCCCTTCCCGATCGCCAGCGCGTGCAGGTGGCCCTCACGGCGCTGGGCTTCAACACCGCCGGCACGGACGGCCTCTTCACGCCGCGCACGCGCGAGATGATCGCGGCCTGGCAGAAGGCACACGGCGCCCTGCAGACCGGCTTCCTGAGCGGCCTGCAGAACCAGACCCTGCTCAAGGAAGCAGCCCCCGCCGTCGCCCGGTTCGACGACGAGCTGAAGAAGGCTGCCGCAGGGCCGGTCCCGACGCCACCACCGGTGAGGCCCGCTCCGGACAGCACCCCTGTGCCTGCGCCGGGGACGACGGCCGAAGTGATCGATGGTCTGTGGCAGGGCTCCTACGACTGCCAGGCCGGGCGCGACACGAACACGGCGCCGCCCTTCACCCTCCAGGTCCGGGTCGTGCTGATCCATGGTTCGGGTGCGTGGGTGCCGCCTGTCATACGCGGGACGGCCGCGCTCGGCGTGCAGGTCACCGGGGAGAGCGTGCGTTTCACCCGCACCGTCTCCAATCCCGACCAGACCAAGTCGGACACCTATCTCAGCGGCAGGCTGCAGGGCAGCACCATCACCGCGAGCGGCCGGGAATCGCCGTTCGGCCGCAATTGCACGGTAGTGATGGTGCGCACCGAGCTACCCACCGGCGCGCGGGGGCCTGGTGGGGGGAGCAATCGCCGCTAGCCTCGATCTCGCAAGGAGCCGGACATGACGGGCAACACAAAGGCAGCCCAGCTGCGTGAGCGGCTGGCGAAGGGCGAGTTCATCCTCGCCCCGGGCATCTACGACGGAATCTCGGCGCGGGTCGCCGACCGCATGGGCTTTCCCGCCCTCTACATGACCGGCTACGGCGCCACCGCCTCGGCGCTCGGCCTGCCCGATGCCGGGCTCGCCACCTATTCCGACATGGTGGGCCGCGCCGAGATGATCTGCTCGGTGATCGACACGCCGCTGATCGCCGATGCCGACACCGGCTACGGCGGTCTGCTGAACGTGCAGCGCACGGTGCGCGGCTACGAGGCGGCGGGCGTCGCGGCCATCCAGATCGAAGACCAGGAGATGCCCAAGAAATGCGGCCACACGCCCGGCCGTCGCGTCGTGCCGGCCGAGGACATGGTGCTGAAGATCCAGGTCGCGGCCGAAGCGCGGCGCCATGCCGAGACGCTGATCGTGGCGCGCACCGACGCCCGCACCGCGCTCGGCCTCGACGAGGCGCTGCGTCGTGCGAGCCTCTATGGTGCTGCCGGCGCCGACATCATCTTCGTGGAATCGCCCGAGAGCGAGGACGAGCTCGAGCGCATCGGCCGCGAGGTCGACAAGCCCTTGCTCGCCAACATGGTCGAGTTCGGCAAGACGCCGCGCGTCGAGGTCGATCGCCTGAGGAAGTGGGGCTTCGACATGGCGATCTATCCCGGCCTCGGCTTCAGCGTCGCGGCCGAAGCGATGCGCCAGGCCTGGGTCCATCTGCAGGAGAAGGGCACCAGCAACGACGTGCCGGTGGCGCAGTACCGTGGCATGCATGAGCTGATGGGCTTCTCCGACGTATGGGACTTCGAGAAGAAGTGGGCGCGGTGACGGCCAGGCAGTTCTTCGAGCTGCTGGCCCGCCTGCCGGCCCGCGTCTGGCTCCAGGCGGCGCTCGCCATCGTGGGCTTCGTCGTGCTGGCGGTGCTGGGCTTTGCCGTGATCGCGGGCGTGGCGGTCGTCGTGCTGGTCGCGATCCTGCTGTTCAAGGCCAAGGCCTGGCTGGCCGGTCTGTTCGCCGGCCGGCCGCCTGCGCCGCCGCCGCCCCGCCGCGTCGGCAAGGTGACCGACGTCACCTACGAGATCGTCGAGCGCAAGGACGACGGCCGGCATTAGGCCCGCGTCAGCACGACCACTGGAAGCCGTCGATCACGAAGTGCTGGCCGGTGATGAAGCAGGGTTCGGAGGTGGCGAGGAAGGCCACGAGCTGGGCCACGTCGGCAGGCTTGCCCAGCCGATCCAGCACGATGCCCTTCTTCATCTCGTCGCCGCGCGACTTGGTGAGGCTGTTGCCGAGCTCGGTCTCGATCACGCCGGGACAGACGGCGTTGATCATGATCTTGGGGCCCAGCTCCTTGGCGAGCGATCGCGTGAGCCCCAGGATGCCGGCCTTGGCGGCGGCATAGGAATGCTTGCTCACGGCCGAGGTGACGCCGCCCGACAAGGCGTTCAGCGACGACATGCTGACGATGCGCCCACCCTGCTCCTGTCCGAGCATGATCGGCGCCGCGGCGTGGATGTAGTTGAAGCAGCTCTTGAGGTTGACCGCGATGGTGCGGTCGAACTCTTCTTCCTTGATCTCGAGGATGCCCTTGGCGTTCGAGGCGCCGGCATCGTTCAGCAGGAAGTCGAGCCGGCCCCATTGCTTGGCGACGTCGGCCACGACCTCGTGCGCCCGGGCGAAGGAGGCGACGTCGGCCTGGTAGGTCAGCGCCTTGCGGCCCAGCGCCTCGATCTCACCCTGGGTGCGCGCCATCTCGGGCTCGAGCAGGTCGACCAGGGCGATGTCGTAGCCGCGGGCCGCCAGCTCGAGCGCGCAGCCCCGGCCGATGCCGCGGGCGCCACCGGTGACGATGGCGGTCTTGAGGGGCGCCGTCTTCACGCCGCGTGCTCCTTGGCGTACTGCGCGACCTCGGCATGGGTGGCGAACCAGACGCTGCCCTTGGCTCTGGCGTGGCGGATCAGCTCGTCGACGATCCAGATGCGCGAGCGATAGCCGATGATGTGTGGATGCATGGTGAGCTGGAAGAGGCCGCCGTCGTCCCAGGCAGCGTCGAGCTCGCGGCGGAAGATGTCGAGCACGTCGGTCGGCGGCGTGTAGGGGCGCAGCGAGGAGAAGCGGTGCATCGAGAAGTACACCGCGTCGTCGCGCACCCATTCCACCGGCAGCTCGACGATGCCGGTGGGCTCGCCGTGCAGCAGCAGCTCGTAGCAATCCTCGTCGGCCATCAGCGACGAATCGTAGAACAGCCCCAGCTCCTTCTCGAGCGCCAGCGTGTTGGGGCTGAAATCCCACGACGGCGTGCGCATGCCGACCGAGCGCTTGCCGGTGATCGTCTCCAGCGTGTCGGCCGACTTCATCATGAGGTCGCGCTCGGCCTGGTAGGGCAGCACCGAGTTGAGCTCGTGGATCCAACCATGGATGCCGATCTCATGGCCCTCGGCCACCAGCGCGCGCTGCTCGTCGGGATAGAGCAGCGCCGTCACCGCCGGCACGTAGAAGGTCGCCTTGACGTCGTGCTTGTCCAAAAGCCTGCGGATGCGCGGTATGCCGACGCGATTGCCCGACTGGCCCCAGGCCATGCGGCCGATCGACTTGCCGCCGTCGCGCAGCTCATTGGTCTCGTGATCGGAGTCGAAGGAGAGCGCCACCGCGCAGCGCGCGCCATCCTTCCACGCCTTCGGCCGATAGCTCCGGCCGGCGCGGACCTGGTTGACCAGCTTCTTCCATTGCTCGTCGGCCCACTGCCAGGGCTCGAGTTGCGGCGCATGTGTGTCGGGCATGGCGATCTCCTTATGCGAGGGGTGAGCCTGTCACCGGCAGCGTCTGGCCGGTGATCCAGGAGGCCCGGTCCGAGGCCAGGAACAATACCGCATCGGCGATGTCCTCCGGCGTGCCCATGCGGCGCATGGCGATGCGGTCGGCGAAGGTGCGGCGGAACTCCTCGCTGTAGGAGTTCCACTGCCATTCGTAGTCGGGGCTGGTGGCCATGAAGCCCGGCGCCACCGAATTGACGGTGATGCCGAAGGGGCCCAGCTCCTGGGCGAGCTGCTTCACCAATCCGACCTGGCCGTGCTTGGCCGAGGCATAGGCCTGGATGCCGGTCAGGCTGGTGGCGAGCCCGGCGCGGCTGGAGATGGTGACGATGCGGCCGCTGCCGGCGTTCTTCATCACAGGCGCCACGCCGCGCACGAAGAGGAAGCAGCCCTTGAGGTTCACGTCGACGATGCCGGCGAACTCCTCGGGCGTCACTTCCTCCAATGGCTTGGGGCGCTGCCCCAGCACCCCGCCGGCCACATAGGCCAGCACGTCGACCCGGCCGCCGGCCTGGGCGACGACCGAGTCGATGCTCGCCGGATCGGTGACGTCGACGGCGAGCGCCGTCACGCCCTCGACAGCTTCGATCTCGCCGACCAGGCGGTCGCAGGCCAGCACGCGGGCGCCCTCGGCGGCGAAGGCGCGGGTGATCGCGCGGCCGATGCCGCGGGCGGCGCCGGCCACGATCACGGTCTTGCCTTCGAAGCTGATCAGCATTGGATCAGGCCAGCTCGTCGAAGGCGGTCTCCTTCAGCGTCCAGATGACCGCCGTCGAGACCACGGCGGCGGCGATCAGGTAGAAGCTGTGCACCGTCGGCGACTGGAAGCGGTCGATCAGCCACACCGAGATATAGGGCGCGAAGCCGCCGAAGATGGCGACGGCCAGCGCATAGCCCGAGGTCATCCAGGTCGAGCGGCTGCGCGTCGGGAAGATCTCGGCAATGGCCGCGGGCCCGGCGCCCGAGAACATCGAGATCAGCAGCGCGAACAGGATCTGGATGGCGATCAACGCCGCCACCGGCACGTTGCCCGAGTTCAGGTAGGAGAACAGCGGATAAGGCACGACGATGAAGGCGGCGCAGCAAGCGAGCAGGAGCGGCTTGCGACCGTAGCGGTCCGACAGATGGCCCATCACTGGGATGGCGCACATCAGCACCAGCAGCCCGATCGTGTTCGCCCACAGCGCCGTGGCGGGCGCGAGCTTCATGTACTTCTGCGTCCAGCTCGGCATGTAGTTCAGCAGGACGTAGAAGCACACGGTCCAGACGATGGTGAAGCCGAAGGCGCGCGCGGCAAGCGCGAAGCCGCTCGGGCCGGCGGGTGGAGGCGCTGCCTTCTGCGCCGCCACGCGGGCGTAGTGCGGCGTCTCCTCGATGGTGCGGCGCATGTAGATGCCGACGGGCCCCAGCAGGCCGCCGACCAGGAAGGGCACGCGCCAGCCCCAGTCGTTCATCTGCTCCACCGTCAGCACGGTGTTGAGAAGGGCGGCGAAGCCCGAGCCCAGCAGGAGGCCCGCGACGACGCTCATCTGCTGGAAGCTGCCGAACAGGCCGCGCCGCCCGCTGGGTGCCCATTCGACGATGAAGGAGGTCGAGCCGCCCCATTCGCCGCCGGCCGAGAAGCCCTGCATCAGGCGCGCGATCAGCAGCAGCAGAGGGGCCAAGAAGCCGATGGTGGCATGGGTCGGCAGGATGCCGATCATCACCGTGCCGGCGGCCATCAGGAAGATGGTGAGCAGGAGTGCGGCCTTGCGGCCGTGCGTGTCGCCCATGCGGCCGATGACGATGCCGCCGACCGGCCGCGCCACGAAGCCCAGGCCGAAGGTGAGGAAGGTCGCGAGCAGCGCCGTGACCTCGTCCTGGCTGGGAAAGAACTTCCTGGCGATGATGGCCGCGACATAGGCGTAGACGGCGAAGTCGTACCATTCGAGCACGTTGCCGATGACCGCGGCGGTCACAGCCTTGCGGCTTTGCGCCGAAGCTGGAGCGTCCATGAGCGAGATCTCCCGAAACGGCCGCCCCCGCGGCCATCGGAGAGCGATGCTATAGGCTAATCGCCTTCGCTGTCATCCTGAGCGGCAAGAGAGGGACCTTTGCGCTCCTGTCTCTCCGTCATCCCGAGCGAAGCCGCCCGTAGGGCGGCGTAGTCGAGGGACCTCCTCACCTCGGCAGAACCCTATGAAAAGGTCCCTCCACTTCGGTCGGGATGACGAGCTTTCGCCGTCAAGGTCTTCCGCACTACCGGAAATACCGGAAAGTCGCCGCAGCGATATGGCTCGTCGCCGCGCGCATCCGACGATATTGCGATAAAGGATAGAATAAGTCAATATATATTGCGATAGACGCAATGTCACAGACATCCGCTCAGACCCGCACGACCTTGCCGGGGTTCATGATGTTCTGCGGGTCGAGGGCGCGCTTGAGGGTGCGCATGGTGTCGAGCTCGATCCGGGTGCGGTAATGGGCGAGCTCGTCGACCTTGAGCCGGCCGATGCCGTGCTCGGCCGAGATCGAGCCGCCGTAGCCCACGACCAGATCGTAGACCGCGCCGCTGATCGCCTCGTGGTGCGCCATGAACCTGGCCTTGTCCCAGCCCGCCGGCGCCATGCAGTTGAAGTGCAGATTGCCGTCGCCGACGTGGCCGAAGGGCACGGGCCGGCAACCGGGCAGGGCCCTGTTCATGGCGGCCAGCCCTTCCGTCATGAAGGCGGGGATCTTGCTCACCGACACCGAGATGTCGTGCTTGATCGAGGGACCCTCGCGCTTCTGCGACTCGGTATGGTTTTCCCGCAGCGCCCAGAAGGCGCGCGCCTGGGTCTCGTTCTGGGCGATGGCGGCGTCGAGCACGAGGTCCTTCTCCATCGCCTCGCCGAGATAGGCTTCCATCTTTTCCCGCAAGCCATCCTGGCCTTCGCGGCGCGCTCGGGTCGAGGACCATTCGAGCAGCACGTACCAGTCATGACGCTCGGCCAGCGGATCGACCGCGCCGGTGATGTGCTTCAGCACGAAATCGACACCCTGGCGGCTCATCAGCTCGCAGGAGGTGACATTGTCCTCGCTGGCGGAATTGGCGCCGCTCAGCAGCTCGACGGCGGCTTCCGGCGACGGCACGGCGATCCACGAGGTCGCCACGTCCTTGGGCTTGGGCCAGAGCTTCAGCACCGCCTTGGTGATGATGCCGAGCGTGCCCTCGGCGCCGAGATAGAGGTCGCGCAGGTCGTAGCCTGTGTTGTCCTTCTTGAGCGCGCGCAGGCCGTTCCAGATCTCGCCCTGGGGTGTCACCACCTCCAGCCCCATCACGAGCTGGCGTGCGTTGCCGTAGTGCAGCACCTGCACGCCGCCGGCATTGGTCGAGAGATTGCCGCCGATGGTGCAGCTTCCCTCGGCGGCGAGCGACAGCGGGAACAGCCGGTCGTGCTGCGCCGCCGTCTCCTGGATGGTCTTCAGGATCACGCCGGCCTCGACTGTCATCGAATAGCCGATGACGTCGATATCGAGGACGCGGTTCATGCGATTGAGCGACAGCACGATCTCGCGTCCGGCCTCGTGCGGCGTGCCGCCGCCCACCATGCCGGTGTTGCCGCCTTGCGGCACGATCGCGACCTTCTCGGCGGCGCAGAGCTTCACCACGGCGGCGACCTCTTCCGTCGCCGCCGGCCGCACCACGGCCAGCGCCGTGCCGAGATAGTTGTCGCGCCAGTCGGTGAGGTAGGGATGCTTGCCCTGGTCGTCGACGATCAATCCCTTGTCGCCGACGATGGTGCGCAGTTTCTCGACGAACGAACTCATTGGCGATCCTGATCCGGCGTAATATCCGTCTCGCTCGGAACTTCTCCCCTTCGCCGAGTCCGCGAAGGGGAGGTGTCGGCGTCATAGGCCGACGGAGGGGCCATGAGCGCCAAATGGCGCCCCTGACCCCTCCGCCCTCGCAAGACGAGGGCACCTCCCCCGATGACGAGGGAGGAAAGCGGCAGGGAGAGAATACTATTCGCGCTCATGACAGGCGCAGCACCTTGCCCGGGTTCATGATGTTCTTGGGATCGAGCGCCCGCTTGATGGTGCGCATCGTGTCGAGCTCGATCCGCGAGCGGTAATGCGCGAGCTCGTCCAGCTTGTCGATGCCGATGCCGTGCTCGGCCGAGATCGAGCCCGCCATCGACGTCACCAGGTCGTTCACGGCCCGCGTGATGGCGGGCGAGTATTGGCTCAGTGTCTTTCGATCCATGCCCTTCGGTCCCATGAAGGAGAAGTGCACGTTGCCGTCGCCGATATGGCCGAGCGGGTAGGGGCGGATGCTGGGCAGGATGTCGAGGCTGGCCTTCAACCCCTTCTCGATGAATTCCGGCACCTTCGAAACCGATACCGAGATGTCGTAGCTGAGGCCCGGACCCTCGGCGCGCGAGGCGGGGGCGACGGATTCGCGGATGATCCACATGTTGCGCGCCTGCGCCTCGCTCTGTGCGATCACGGCGTCGAGCACGCGGCCGGCCTCCATCTGGTCGGCGAGGAACTGCTCCATCTTCTCCGACATGCCCTCGGCGCCCTCGGCCTTGGGTCGCGACGAGGTCCATTCGAGCAGCAGGAACCACGGCGTGTCGGCCTTGAGCGGGTCCTGCGTGCCGGGGATGTGGCGCAGCACCATGTCGGTGCAGGTGCGGCTCATCAGCTCGCAGGAGCCGACATTGTCCTCGGAGGCGGCATGCGCCTCGGACAGGATCTCGATGGCGGCCTGCGGATCGCGGATGGCGATCCACGCCGTCGCCACGTCCTTCGGCGCCGGCCAGAGCTTCAACACCGCCTTGGTGATGATGCCGAGCGTGCCTTCGGCGCCCATGAACAGGTGCTTGAGGTCGTAGCCGGTATTGTCCTTCTTGAGCGAGCGCAGGCCGTTCCAGATGTCGCCGTTGGGCAGCACCACCTCGAGGCCCATCACCAGGTTGCGCGCGTTGCCGTAGCGCAGCACCTGCACGCCGCCGGCATTGGTGGAGAGGTTGCCGCCGATCATGCAGGAGCCCTGCGCGCCCAGGAACAGCGGGAAGAAGCGGTCGTGGCTCGCCGCCGTCTCCTGCAGCGTCTGCAGCACGCAGCCCGATTCGACGGTCATCGAATAGCCGACGGGATCGACCTCGATCACCTTGTTCATGCGGCCCACGGACAGGACGATGCCGGAATGCGTCGGCCACGGCGTGGCGCCGCCCATCAGGCCGGTGTTGCCCGCCTGCGGGACGATGGCGATGCCGTTGTCGTGGCAGAGCTTGACGACCTTGGAGACTTCCTCGGTGGTGCCTGGCCGCACAACGACGGTCGCGGTGCCGACGTGGGTTCCGCGCCAATCGGTGACGAAAGGCTGCTTGCCCTGGTCGTCGGTGATCAGCCCCTTGTCGCCGACGATGGCGCGCAGGCCATCCATCACGGCTGGCGTGACGGGCGTGGTCGGGATGTTCGGGACAATCGTGATGTCGGGCATGTTTCCTCGCTTTTGCGAAGACTAGCGCTGCGGGCCTTTGTCGTCACTCGCTGCCGCGCGCCGCAGCCGGTCGTTGATCGCAAGCCCCAATCCCGTTTGGGGGATGGGCATGACGGCGATCCGGGTGATTCCGGGGCTGTCCAAGGCCCGCAGATGGGCAAACAGATTAGCGGCTGCCTCGGCCAGGTCGCCCGTCGGGCTGAGGTTGAGTGTGGCCGTGGGCGCGTTTGGCCCGAAGCCCAGCAGTGCTTCCCCGGCCTCGGCGGCGATTGCTTCCAGCCGCACTGGCCGTGACGGCGCATAATGGCTGGCGAGCTGGCCGGGGGATTTGTGCGCGGCGTCGCCGCTTGGAATGGCGTTCGACAGCGCGACAGGGCCAATGACGGCCTCGATCTCCTCGCGCGTCGCGCCGCCCGGCCGCAGCAGCGTCGGTGTCGCGGTGGTGAGATCGAGCACCGTCGATTCGAGGCCGACCGCGCAGGGGCCGCCGTCGAGGATCAGCTTCACGCGATCGCCAAGCGACTGAGCGACATGCTCGGCGAGGGTCGGGCTGACGGCGCCACTGCGGTTGGCGGAGGGGGCGGCGATGGGGCGACCCGAGGCATGGATCAAGGCTTGCGCCATCGGATGCGCGGGAGCGCGGATTGCCACCGTATCGAGGCCGGCTGTGGCCAGCAGCGCAATCGGCGAGTTCATGCCGCGCGGCAGGACGAGCGTCAGCGGGCCGGGCCAGAAGCTGGCGGCGAGCTTCTCCGCCGTGTCGTTCCATCGCACGAAGCGCCGCGCTTCGGCGGCATCGAGCACATGGGAGATCAGCGGATTGAAATGCGGTCGGCCCTTGGCCTCGAAGATCTTTGCAACGGCGCGCTCGTTGGTCGCGTCGGCGCCGAGGCCGTAGACGGTCTCCGTGGGGAAGGCGACGAGCTCGCCGTCGCGGATCAGCCGCGCAGCCTCGGAAATCATCGGACCGCGGGCCTCCAGACCCGCTCGGAAGAGCATGAGCGGGCCTGGAGGCCCGTGGTCCACTGAAAGATCAACGCGCCGCCTTGGTGCGGGCGATGAAGTGCGGGTTGCCGAAGCCGCGCTTGCCATAGGCGAGGGGCTTGCCGTCGGTGGTGACCACCTCGCCGCCCGCGGCTTCGAGCACGCCCTGACCCGCTGCCGTGTCCCATTCGTTGGTCGGGCCGAAGCGCGGATAGATGTCGCCCTTGCCCTCGGCGATCAGGCAGAACTTCAGCGACGAGCCCGCCTGCTTGCGCTCGGCGACGGTGAGGCCGTTGTTGCGGAACCAGATGTCGAGGTCGGAGTAGATCGCCGTCGAGCGGCTGGCGAAGGCCGTCAGGCCGGCGGCGGGCGCCTCGCGCGTCGCGATCGCGGTGAAGGCGCCGCCGTGCTCGCTCTTGTCGGCGCCCAGCCCCGCCGCGCCGCGCCACAGAGTATCGGTCACCGGCGCCAGCACGATGCCCAGCACCGATCGCGTCCGGTCGATCAAGGCGATGTTCACGGTGAACTCGCCGTTTTTCTTGATGAATTCCTTGGTGCCGTCGAGCGGGTCGACCAGCCAGAAAGGTCCGTCGTCGAGGGGCGACACGCGACCAGCCGCCATTTCCTCCTCGGCGATCACGGGCCGGCCGGGCGTGAGGGCGCGCAGGCCGGCGACAATGATCGCTTCGGCCGCGTTGTCGGCGTCGGTGACGGGGCTCTTGTCGGCCTTGTTCCGCACCCCGTGGTCGCCGGCATAGATGCGCATGATCTCGCGCGCGGCATCGCGGGCGAAGCCGGTGCAGGCGTCGCGGAGCATCTTCAGATCGGGGAGAGTCGTGGACATGAGGGCGGCGACCTTATAGCCCATTCAGCCATGGCAAACAGGCTTTTGGGCGTCATATCGGCCCTGCCCGAGGAGTTCACCCATCTCTCCGATCGCTCGGGCCCGTCGCACGAGATCGGCGGATTGGCCTTCTGGCGCGGCGAGATCGCCGGCCGCGAGGCGGTGTTCGTCGAATGCGGCCCGGGCAAGGTCAACGCGGCGGTTGCCACGTCGCTCCTGCTCGACCGCTTCGAGTGCCGCGCCCTGATGCTCTGCGGGGTGGCCGGTGGCCTCGATCCGGCGCTGGGCGTCGGCGACGTGGTGGTGGGCGTCAGCAACACCCAGCACGACTTCGGCCTGCAGAAAGAAGGTGGCTTCGTCACCATCCAGCCCGGCAGCCGGCCATCCCTCGGCGGGGATTGGACGCCGGGCTATGCCGAGTCGGAGCCTTTGGTGGCGCGCCTGCGCAAGGCGCTCGACGGGCTGGTGCTGGAGGCGCTGCCCGAACAGGTTGGCGCTGGCCGGCGGACGCCCACGATCCATTTCGGCGCCATCCTGACCGGCGACTGTTTCGTCAATTCCGACAGCGTCCGGCGACGCCTGCATGCCCAATTCAACGCGCAGGCCGTCGAGATGGAGGGCGGGGCGGTGGCGCAGGTCGCGCGGCGCTGGGGCGGCGATATCCCCGTCGTGAACGTGCGCTGCCTCAGCGATCTCGCGAGCGCCGAGAGTCATCTCGATTTCCGCGCCTTCCTGGCCGTGGCGTCGCGCTACGCCTCGCAGGTCGCGCACCGCCTTGCGCCGGCAATCTGAGCCGGCGGCTACTTGCGGTACTGCACGGCGATGTCGGGCCGGTCGGTCGTGAGCTGGCGAATCGGCTGGGCCATCCAGTAGGCGATATCGTCGGGTTCGTTGGGGACCCAGACGCCCAGCCGATCGCGGCCGAGGCGCTCGAAGCAGGTCTCGAAGTTCTCGGCCAGCAGGCCCTTCTCGATCGCCACCAGGCAGCCGCCGATGGCATCGAAGCGGTCGAGCGCCGGACCGAGGCCACCCAGCCGCTCGGCCGACGCCTTGTTGAGCGACGCGAGCACGCGCTGGTGGGGCATGAGACGCCGCACCGTGTCGAGCACCTCGGGCGTGAAGCAGGTCAGGATCACCTGCTCCTGCAACCGGCGCCGCACGATCACCTCGATGACCTTGTGCTCGAGGCCGGCCTGCGGCCGGTTCTCTGCGTCGGTCTTGATCTCGATATGCAGCTCGACCGCGGAGCCTTCGAAGACATCGAGCACTGAGTCGAGCGAGGGGATGCCTTCGCCATTGCCGCCCTTGAGCTTCGTCCTGCCGAGCTGGCCAATCGTGAGGTCCTTGACGAGGCCTGTGCCCTCCGTGGTGCGATCGAGGGTCGGGTCGTGGATCACGACAAGCCCGCCGTCGCGCGTGGGGTGGATATCGAATTCCACCGCTTCGATGCCCAGCGCCCGCGTGCGGACGAAGCCGTCGAGGCTGTTCTCCGGCCAGAGATTGCGCGCGCCGCGATGTCCGACGATCCACACCATGGGTCTTCCGCCTCTCCGTCTACTTCCCGCTGTCGACCAGGCCCTTCACCAGCCAGCGCTGCAGCGCCATCACCACGATGACGGGCGGCAGCATGACCAGCAGGGCGGCGTTCATGGCGATGTTCCAGGCCGGCTCCGAATCCGACTGCGGGATCAGGTTCTTGAGGCCGATCACGGCCGTGGCCATCGACTTGTCGGTCGTGAACAGCAGGGGCCAGAGATACTGGTTCCAGCCGTACAGGAAGAGAATGATGCCGAGCGCCACCATGTTCGCCCGGGAGAGCGGCAGCAGCACGCTCCAGAAGAAGCGCATGGGCGAGGCGCCGTCGATCCGCGCTGCTTCGCAGAGCTCGTCCGGCACGGTGAGGAAGAACTGCCGGAACAGGAAGGTCGCGGTCGCCGAGGCGATGAGCGGCAGGATCAGGCCGCCGTAGCTGTTCATCATGTTCCAGTCGAGCGTGATCTCGACGCCGAACCAGCGTCCGACGTCGAGCGCGTCGAGCAGCCATTGCAGCGGCAGGGCGACGTTGGCCACCGCCTCGTAGGTCGGCAGGATGCGCACCTCGACGGGCAGCATCAGCGAGGCGAAGATCAGCCAGAAGGCGGTCATGCGCCAGGGGAAGCGGAAATAGGCGATGGCGAAGGCCGAGAGCAGCGACACCGCGATCTTGCCCACGGTGATTCCCACCGCGACGATGAGCGAATTCAGGAACAGGCGCCCGAGGTTGCCCTTCTGCCAGGCCGTCACCGTGTTGTCGAAGAAGTGCCGCCCGGGCAGCCAGGGCGGCGGGATGGTGAGCACGTCGGACACGGTGTGTGAGCCCACGACGAAGGCGAAATAGATCGGCAGGCAGACCAGCAGCCCGCCCAGGATCAGCAGGGCGTGGCAGGCGATGTCGAGGGTGCGGGCGCGTTCGACCATGTCAGACGTCGTAGTTGATGCGGCGGTCGGCGTAGCGGAACTGCAGCAAGGTGAGGCCGATGGCGAAGATCATCAGCAGCACCGACTGGGCCGCGGACGAGCCCAGATCGATGTGCACGAAGCCGTCGAGATAGACCTTGTAGACCAGGATCATGGTGGCGCCACCAGGCCCGCCATGCGTGACGGCGTCGATGATGGCGAAGGTCTCGAAGAACCCATAGACGAAGTTCATCGTCACGAGGAAGAAGACGGTGGGCCCGATCATCGGCAGCGCGATGCGGCGGAAGCGCAGCCACGGTCCGGCGCCGTCGACCGCGGCGGCTTCAAGGAGCGAGGGCGGCACGGCGAGCAGGGCGGCCACCAGGAAGATGTAGTCGTAGCAGATGTGCTTCCACGACGCGGCCAGCGTCACCAGCAGGAAGGCATCGAAGCCGCTGCGGTTGGGATCCCAGGCGATGCCGACCGCCTTCAGCACATGGGCGACAGGCCCCACCGAGGGATTGAACAGGAACGCCCAGAGGATGCCGGCGATCACCGGGGCGATGGCATAAGGCAGCAGCACGATGCTGCGGTAGAGGCCGCGCAGGCGGATGACGCGGTCGGTGGCGAAGGCCAGGGCGCCCGCGACCACGATGGTGAGGATGTTCTGGACCAGCGTGAACCACAGCGTGATCCAGGCGGCCGAACGGTACTCGGGGCTGAGGAACAGCCTGTGGAAATTGTCGAACCAGACGAACTGCACGCTGGTGCCGAACGCGTCGGTGATGACGAAGGCCTGCGACAGGGCGCGGACGGCCGGAATGAAGAAGAACAGCAGAAGCACCAGAAGCTGAGGCAGCAGCAGGAGCATCGGCAGGCGCGTCTCGCGGTAGTGGGCGCGTTTCAGCCCCACCATGCTGCCGCGAGGCGCCGGCCGTGCCCGGCGGGCGGCCGGCAAGGCCGCCCCCGGGATTGCTGCTGCCGCGACGCCGCTAGTACTTGCCGGCATTCAGCTTCTCGAACTGCCGCAGGATGTCGTTGCCACGGCGGACCGAGTCGTCGAGCGCCTGCTGCGGCGTCTTCTTCTTAGCGAAGACCGATTCCAGTTCCTCGCGCAGCGCGAAGGTCGTCTGCGTGAAGTTGCCGAAGTGGAAGCCGCGGGTGTTCTCGGTCTGGGTGCCGCGGTTGAGCTGGAGGATGGCGATCTCCCGGGTCGGATTGTCCTTGTAGTAGCCCTCCGCCTTGGCGACCTGGTAGGCCTTGTTGGTGATCGGCACATAGCCGGTCACCTTGTGCCACCAGACCTGCAGGTCGGGGCTGGCCACGAAGGAGAGGAACTCGGCCACGCCGTCGTATTCCTCCGACTTGTGACCCTTGAGGGTCCAGATCGTGGCGCCGCCGATCGTGCTGTTGTGGGCGGCGATGCCCTGCTCGTGCGGCATGAAGGTGGCGCTCCACTTGATCTTGGCCTCGCGTTCGACGCTGCCGTGGGCGGCCGTCGAGGCGAAGAAGGTCGAGCACTTGCCGGAGGTGAAGAGCTGCTCGGGATTGAGGCCCTGGCCTGCGATCTGCATCACGCCGTCGTCGACCCACTTCTTGAGGCGCGTCACCTGCCCGACGACCTTGGTCTTGTTGTAGACGAACTCGGTGTCGAGCCCGTCGTAGCCGTTGGCCTTGGTGCCGAAGGGCTGATCGTTGATGATGCTGTAGTTCTCGATCAGGCTCCAGAAGTAGTCGTTGGCCAGAGCCGAGCCGCACTCCGAGATGCCCTTGGTGCGGATCGTGTAGAGCTGCTGCTCGAACTCCTGCCAGGTGTCGGCCGGGCCGCTGAAGCCCGCCTTCTCGAAATGCTCCTTGTTGAACCACAGGATCGGCGTCGAGGAATTGAAGGGCATGCTCATCAGCTTGCCCTTGTACTGGTAGTAGCTGGCGACCGGCTTCACGAGATCGGCCCAGTCGATGGCCTTCTTCTTTTCCGTCAGGAGATCCTGCACCGGCACGATGGCGCCCGACAGCAGCATGGTCATGAAGCCGCGCTCGTAGATCTGCACCAGCTGCGGATGCTTCTTGGCGCGGTAGGCGGCGATGACGCCGTTGATCACCTCGTCGTAGTTGCCCTTGTTGGTCTCGACCACGGTGTACTTGGACTGCGAAGCGTTGAAGCGCTTGACGATCTCCGCCACCCGTTCGCCCAGCACGCCGCCCATGGCGTGCCAGAACTGGACCTCGACGCGCTGCTGCGCCGATGCCTGCCCAGCCAGGCCGACGGCGGCGAGCGCCAGCGCCCCCGCCACCAGATATCTCTTGAACACACCCATTGTTTCCTCCCTTCGTTGATTACGTCGTCAGGCCACGGCGCGCGTTGGCGCCCAGAAGCCTTTGCCGGCGAACAGCGCGCCGACGGCCTGGTCGAGCCAGCCGAGGTCGTGCAGTACGTCGAGCAAGGTGAAGCGCCGGCGGATCATGCGGGCGCGTGAATGGTCGGCGGCATGGCGCGCTGGCGAGACGCCGATGGCATCCGCCGATGCCGGCGCACCGGCGGCTTCGAGCTGGCGGCGCACCGCCGTTGCCGAGGGCAGCCGCTTGCGCAGCGTCGTCGAGAGGTTGGGCCAGGCGGCCGCGAGAGCCGTCAGCCGGCGCTCGACCTGCGCCGGCGATACGGCCTTGGCCAGGGTCTCGGCTTCGGCATTCTCGGCCATGAAGGATAGAGGAAACGCCGCCGCCACCTCGTCGCGCAACGTCTGCGGCGACGGCGTGCGTGCCGCCAGTGTCGACGGCGCCATGCGGGAAAGGTCCTGCCGCAACAACCAGTCGTAGGCCGCCAGCATGGACAGGCAGCCGATGCCGACGCAGGCGCCGTGCGATACAGGCGCACCGTCGACCGCGAGCCCTTCCATCTCCCAGAGATGGGCGAACTGGTGGTCGCTGCCGCTGGCCGGCCGCGAGTTGCCGTGCGCCTGCATGGCGAGGCCCGAGACGATCAGGCCCTTCATCAAGCCTTCCAGCGCATCGCGCCGGCCGCTGCGCACGCCCGACGGATCCGCGAGCCAAGCGGCGAGATTGTCCTGCACCATGGCGAAGGGGCCGGGGTTCACCCGCTCCTCGCCCAGCGCATCGGCCAGCATCCAGTCGGCGCCCGCCACGATCTTGCCCACGAGATCGCCGTAGCCCCAGCCCGCCATGGCGGCAGGGGCAGAGGCGATCACGTCGAGATCGGCCACGATGGCCACAGGTGCGGCGCAGGCCAGCGTGCGCTTGAAGCCGTCGTCGCGGAGCGCGGCGCCCGAGGCGGCATAGCCGTCCATCGAGGCCGCCGTCGGGACGCAGACGTACGGCGTGGCCGCCAGCTCGGCGGCGTATTTTGCCAGGTCGTTGAGGACACCGGAGCCGACGACGATGGGCAACGCCTGCTGGCTGCGCAACGTGCGCGCCAGTTCGCGGGCCGTCTCCGCCAAGGGCTTCACGCGCGGCTCGCCGCTCAGTAGCACCGGCTCGGCCTGAGGCAAGCCAGCCACTGAGAGGAGCTCGGCGGTTCGAGCGCCGGCAACGGCCCAGGTATTGGCATCGGCGACCAGCAGATAACGCGTGGCCGGAGCGACCTGCCGCAGCACGGTCGGCACGGCGGCGAGCGCGCCTGCCCCGATCCGCACATCGCGGGTGGTCGTGGCGGCGCCGACGGCATCGGCGAGCTGGCGATCCTGGGACATCTTCATGTCCCGAATACCAAGCTTTGAGACATGTGTATAGTATACGATACATATGTTCAGAAGCCAGAGCACATTCCCAAATGATGAAGACACCCCACCTAACCCTGAGGAGGCGCGAAGCGCCGTCTCGAAGGGTGGGCACGAGCACCGTGCTTGGGCCGATCCTTCGAGACGCATCGCTACGCGATGCTCCTCAGGATGAGGTGATGCTGTTGAATCGGAATACGATCTAGAAGGTAGAGCCAGCGAACAGAGGCGAGCGCAAAAGGATGGCGGACGAGGACGAGCAGCTGCGTGTACGTGTGGCCTGGCTCTATTTCATGGAGGGGCTGACCCAGGCCGACATCGCCGCTCGCTTGGGCATCACGCGGCTGCGCGCCAACCGGCTCCTCGGCGAGGCGCGCGAAAGCGGGCTGGTGACCATCCGGGTCAATTCTCCTCTGGCCGGCTGCGTCGAGCTCGAACGTGAGCTGGTGCGAGGGGCGGGCCTCAAGGATGCCGTGGTGGTGCCGACACCCGACGATCCCGAGCAGGTCACCGCCGCGATCGGGCGCGCCACTGCCGAATATCTCGCCCGGCATCTCGGTGAGAACCGCGTGCGCGGTATTGGCGTCGGCTGGGGGGCGACGTTGCGCGAGACCATCCGCCACCTGCGCAGCGCCAACCTGAGCGAGCTCAGCGTCAACTCGATGATGGGCGGCCTGACCCACGGGCTGGAGCTCAACACCTTCGAGATCGCCGGCGAATTCGCCCGCCGCATCAACGGCCAATGCAACTACCTGGCGGCGCCGATCTATGCCGGCAGCCCGCGGTCGCGCGACACCATCCTGGAGCAGGACGTCTTCCGCGAGACGTTCCAGCGGCTGGCGACCAACGACGTCGCCCTGATGAGCGTCGGAGACCTCAGCCGGCGCTCGCTGCTGATCCGTTACGGCCTGCCGCGCGACGTGACGGTGGAGTCGCTTCGGGCGTGCGGCGCTGTGGGCGACATCATGGGGACATTCCTCGATGCCAGTGGCAAGCCGGTGAAGCATGCGGTGAACAGGCGCGTGATCGCGCTGCCGGTGGATCGCCTGCGCGACATCGCCACCGTGATCGTGGCGTCGGGCGGGCTGAACAAGACGGCGATCCTCGCCGCCGCGTTGCGGGCGAGGCTCTGCTCCGTCGTCGTCGTCGACGAGGCGACGGCGCGCGCCGTGCTCGGCGTCCTGCGCGGCGGGTGAGGGGTGCCGGCGACGTATCTCGGCATCGATGTCGGCACGTCGTCGGTCAAATCCGTTTTGGTGGATGACGCAGACCGTGTCGTCGGCGATGCCGATGCGCTCGTGCCGATCTCGCGGCCGCGTCCCCTGTGGTCGGAGCAGGATCCGCTGGACTGGTGGCACGCCGTCGTTGCCACGCTCGATGCTCTGGCCGTTCGCGAACCCGCGGCGATGGCCGCTGTACGCGGCATCGGCCTGTCCGGGCAGATGCTCGGCGTGACGCTTCTGGATGCCGCCGACGCTCCGATCCGGCCGGCGCTGCTGTGGAACGACGGGCGTGCCTCGGCGGAGTGCGCCGATCTGCACGAAAGGTTCGCCGACTGGATCGATGTCGTTGGCTGCCGGGCGATGCCGGGCTTTTCCGCCCCGAAGCTGCTGTGGCTTGCTCGGCACGAGCCCGCGGCGCTCGCGCGAACGCGCCGGGTGCTGCTCACCAAGGACTATGTTCGTCTGCGTCTCACCGGCGAGGCCGCGAGCGATCGCGCCGATGCCTCGGCGACGCTGTTGATGGATACCGCCCGTGGCGACTGGCACGACGCGATCGTGGCGGCCTGCGGCATCACGCGGGCGCAGCTGCCGCGCCTGGTCGAAAGCGCGGAGGTGGCGGGCGGCCTGCGGGCCGAGCTTGCGTCGCGCTGGCATTTGCCGATCGGCACGCCTGTCGTCGGCGGCGGTGGCGACAATATGTGTGCGGGCATCGGAGTCGGTGCGGTGAAGGCAGGCGCGGCCTATATCAGCCTCGGTACGTCGGGGGTCTATTTCGTCGCCAACGACGTCTTCGTGCCGGCACGGGGACAGGGCATGCACACCCACCGCCACGCCGTGCCGGGGCTTTTTGCCCAGCATGCTGTCGTGTTGAGCACTGGTGCGGCATTGGCCTGGATGGCCGAGCTGGTGCGGGCGTCCGATGTCGCAAGCCTGGTGGCCGAGGTCGAGGCAGCTTGCCTGTCGCCCGATGAGACGCCCGTCGTCACGCCCTATCTGGCGGGCGAACGCACGCCGCACGACGATCCGACCCTGACGGCGTCTTTTTCAGGCCTGACCCATTCGACGGGCACCTTGCATCTCGTGCAAGCAGTCATGGAAGGCGTTGCCCTGGCACTGCGCGACGGTCACGACGCGCTGACCGGCAGCGGAGCGCGGATCGAGGAGATCGTGCTGACCGGAGGCGGCGCCCGCAGCCCGCTGTGGGCGCGGCTCGTGGCGGCTGCCCTCGGAAAGCCGCTGCTTCTGCCGGAGGGCGCTCGTGTCGGTCCGGCGCTGGGCGCGGCACGGCTCGCGCGCAAGGGTATCGGCGGGCCGCTGATCGCGGCCTCTGGTGATGGCGACGCCCGGAGAATAGACGTCGACCCGCGCTTGAAGGATCAGCTGGAACGCAAGCGCGCGGTCTACGCCGGTCGTTCGCTCAAGCCTTGAGCACGCGCCCGGCGACGGCATCGAGCTTGGCGATCATGCCGGGCGCGCGCGCCGCGGGGCCCGTGATGAGGGCATGTTCCAGCGCGCGGTCGCAGCCGTGTGGGCAGGGGGTGGGGCGCGAGTCCTTGAGCCGGGGCGCGATCATCGTGACCAGTGCCTTGGCCTTCTCGGCATTGTCGAGCAGGACGCGGACGATGTCGGAGACCTGCACATGGCCATGGTCGGGATGCCAGCAGTCGAAGTCCGTCACCATGGCGACGGTGACGTAGCAAATCTCGGCTTCGCGGGCGAGCTTGGCCTCCGGCATGTTGGTCATGCCGATCACGTCGCAGCCCCAGCTGCGATAGAGCTTCGATTCGGCGAGGCTGGAGAATTGCGGCCCCTCCATCGCCAGATACGTGCCGCCGAACTTGACCGGGAAGCCCGCCGTGCGGGCGCAGTCGTGGACGGCCTCGGCCAACCGGTTGCAGGTCGGGTGCGCCATCGAGACGTGGGCGACCAACCCCTCGCCGAAGAAGCTTTTCTCCCGCGCGAAGGTCCGGTCGATGAACTGATCGACGACGACGAAATGGCCGGGCGGCAGGTCCTCGCGCAGCGAGCCGCAGGCCGAGAGCGACAGGATGTCGGAGACGCCGACGCGCTTCAGCGCATCGATGTTGGCGCGGTAGTTGATCGAGGTCGGTGAATGGAAGTGGCCGCGGCCGTGCCGGGGAACGAACACGAGGTCGAGCCCGTCGAGGGTGCCGAACAGGAACTCGTCGGAGGTCTCGCCGAACGGCGACGCCACCCGCCGCCACTCAGCCTTCTCGAGACCGGCGATATCGTAAACGCCGCTGCCACCCAGAATCCCCAACACCGTCATCTGCTTCTCCCGCTTGGCGTTGGTGTATCATTCCCCTTTGGCAAAGGGGAGACACCATGGGCAAGCTCGACGGCAAGATCACCATCGTGACAGGCGCGACCAGCGGCATCGGCCGACGCACCGTCGAGATCTTCGTGCGCGAAGGCGCCAAGGTCGTGGCGACGGGACGGCGCGAGGAGCTTGGTCGTTCACTCGAAGCCTCGCTTGGCACGGAAAATTGCGTGTTCATCCGCACCGACGCCACCAAGGAAGCCGATGTCGAGAAAATGTTCGACGCCTGCATCTCCAAGTGGGGCCGGCTCGACTGCCTGTTCAACAATGCCGGCGGACCCTCGCCGGTGGGCGGCATCGAGACCATTCCCGTCGAGGGATTCGACGCCGCCATGGCGACGCTGGTGCGCTCGGTGATGCTGGGCATGAAGCACGCCGCACCGATCATGATGAAGCAGGGCAGCGGCAGCATCATCAACAACGGCAGCGTGGCCGCGCGCCGCGCCGGCTACTCGACCTCGATGATCTATGGGGCGGCCAAAGCGGCGGTGAACCATCTCACGGTGTGCGCGGCCATGCAGCTCGGCGAGAAGAACGTGCGCTGCAACTCGATCTCGCCGGGCGGCATCGCCACCGGCATCTTCGCCAAGGCGCTGGGCCTCTCACCCGATAAGGCCGACAGCTACGCCGACGCGATGAAGGCCGGCATGGCCAAGAACCAGCCGATCCCGCGCGCCGGCATCACCGACGACATCGCCAATGCCGCGGTGTTCCTGGCGTCGGACGATTCGACCTTCATCAACGGCCATGATCTGGTGGTCGACGGCGGTCTGGTGGGGGGGCGGTTGTGGGGCCCTCACCAGGAGGGCGTGAAGGCCATGCGCGCGGCCTTCGGGGTGGACGAAGCCTAGAAAAAGAGCCGTGTTTTGGCATGGGCCGTCCTTCCCATGCCAAAACACGCGGGCGAGACTTCTCTCGCCCGCGGAATGATCGGGGGTGACCAGGTCACCACCGAATGTTCGAAGGCAGCCGAATCTTAGGTGGCTGCCGGTTTCGTCTTAGGCCTTGAGGTTCGCGGCAGCATCCTTGCCGCGCTCATTCACCACGTCGTACGTGATCTTCTGGCCTTCGTTCAGGCCGTTGAGGCCCGCGCGCTCGACAGCGCTGATGTGAACGAACACGTCCTTGCCGCCGTTGTCCGGCTGGATGAACCCGAAACCCTTGGTGGCGTTGAACCACTTGACCGTACCTGAAGCCATAGTCCGTATCCTAATTAAGCGAGCCGAGAAAAAAGAGAACGTTGCGCTCGCAGCAGCCGCCATCTGGCGCCAAGGAGCAAACCTTGGGCCTCCCTGTCAAGCCGATGGTGCGATGTTCTTGCAGTTAAGGCCGCCGAATGCGCAAAAAAATTGCATCCGGACATCGCAACCTTTTCATCGGGCGTCTCTCCCGATGGGCCGGAAGACGCTATTCGGGAGCGCCGGCCAGCATCAGCCCGTCGGCCAGTACCCGGAATTTCCCAGGCGCCGTCGTGGGATAGAGCTCCCTCCGCCGACCGATTCGGTACGACGGAGCCAATATCAGCATATGGTCGACGGCGCTGCGGGCATCGTCCTGTCGCCCGGTCAGGGCGGCGCTGGACGCCAATACCGTCCACCCGGGCAGGTAGTTCGGATTGTGGCGCACGGCGCGTTGCCCCCAATGGACGGCCGCTTCCAGGTCGAGATGGATCAGATGGGCGAAAGCCAGGGCATGGAAGACGGCGTAGTTGCGGGGGTCGCGCGGGCTGAGCCGCAGAGCCCGGTCGAGGTGGTCGATCGCGGTGCGCGTATCCCCGGCCATGGTCCGGACCTGGCCGCTCTGCATGAGCGCATGGGCGTGGTTCGGGTTGATCTCCAGCGCCTCGTCGATATAGGCGATGCCCTTGGGCAGATCGCGTGCAAACCAGGCGAAGCAATGGCCGGCGGTGCCGAGGACGCGGGCGTCGAGGCGGTCGGCGCGCAAGCCGCGCTCGGCGAGGTCGAGCACCTCCGCACTTTCCCTCGCCAGGTCGACGATCCAACCCTGCGTGAATCTTTGAACGTAGCTGCGGGCCGCCAACGCGTAGGCCGGGGCAAAGGACGGATCGAGGGAGATCGCGCGCAGGCAACCCTGCAGCATCGCTTCGGCCGACGCGCGCGTGAACACGTCGGTCAGCGCCAGGCTTCGAAGATAGTGCTCGTAGGCGCCGAAGTGCTCCGGGCGCCTGTGCCGCGTGCGATCTATCTCCGCCTGCTGAATCGTGGGCTCCAGAACGCCGACGACGGATTCCGTGATCCGGTCCTGCAGGTCGAGCAGATCCTCGATCGGCCCATCGTACCTGTCGGCCCAGACATGGTTGCCGGTGGCGGTGTCGACGAGCTGGGCCGCGAAACGCACCCTGTCGCCGACCCGTCGGATGCTGCCGTCGAGGACATAGCGCACGCCCAGGTCGCGCCCGATCTGCCGATGCGCGACCACGCGGTCCCGGTACGTGGAGCTCGACGCATGGGCGATGACGAAGAGAGACCTGAGGCGTGACAATGCCGTCGTGATGTCTTCGGCGATGCCGTCGGCAAGATAGCGTTGATCCGGATCGCCGCTCATGTTCCGGAATGGCAACACCGCAATGGACGGCGTTGCCGGCAGGGCAAGTGCCGGCCGCTCGTCGATCGCGGCTGCTGGCGGGACGTCGCGGCGGCCGAGGCGAGCGGCGAAAACGTCGAGGTCCTCGTCCCAGTCGAAGCGGCTGAAGCCCGGCAACCGCTGGGCGACGGCGTGTGTGAGCAGCGAGAGATTGTGGTCGGTCGGTGCCTGGATGCCCGATGTCCAGCGGCTGACGACCGACTTGTCGATGCCGATCGACCGGGCAAGGCCCACGCGGCTCAGGTTGTGGGCCTTCAGGATCAGCTCGAGCTTGTGTGCGAAATCCGGCACCGCCGGCATGTGGCCTTCCCTCCGAAGCAGGCTGGAGGATTGCCGATATTGCCGGCGAGGGGAACACGGCCCACGCACCGCCTCGCACCCGCTCGGACGGTGTCGCACCTGCCGGCCCGGTGGCAATGCTGCGACGGTGTCCCAACCACCCAGGGAGGCTGCGGATGCTGCATGGATCTGAACTCTTGGCGGACATTGGCGGGATTTCCCGTCGATTTGCCGCCGATCGGCGCCAACGCCAGCAGCGGCGGGCGCTCGACCCCAGGGATATCGATGCCCTCAAGGAGGTCGGGCTGCACCTGAGCGCGATTCCCGAGGATCACGGCGGCTGGTGGCAAGGCGCGCAGCGATCGGTCCGCGTGCAGTGCGACGCGCTTCGCCTGCTCGCCCAGGGGGACGCCTCCATAGCCCTGGTGGCCAGCATGCATCCCTCGGTCCTGGCGTTCTGGCGCGACCCGGCGTCGCCAGGTACGGGAGCAAAGGCCTGGGAAGCGCAGAAGCGGGACGTGTTCGGGACCGTGATCGACAATGGGTGGTGGGGAACCATCACGTCGGAACCGGGCAGCGGCGGTGACATCGGGCAAACCCGTGCACGCGCAACGGCAACCGGATTGCCGGGCAGGTATCTGGTTTCCGGAGAGAAGCACTTCGGCAGCGGGTCGGGAGCCACGACCCATATGCTCACCACCGCTCGACGCGACGATGCCGATGCCCCGGAATGGTTCTTCATGGACGTCCGGAGCGCCGAGGCAGACGGCACACCGGGAAGGGCGCTCAAGGCTGCCTGGGACGGGCATGGCCTGGCCGCCACCAACAGCCATGCCTACACCTTCAAGGACTTTCCCGCGACGCGGATGGCGTGGCCCGGATCCTGGCGCGACGTCATGAACGCGACCAGCGGCGCTGGCATCATGGCGAACGTCGCGCCGTTCGTGGGGATCGTCGATGCAGCCATGCGGCACATGCGCGAGGAATTCGGCCGGCGTGACCAGCGTCCGGAGGATCTTCATGCCTTCGAACGGATCGAGTGGGCGACGGCCCATCGCGAGGCGTGGCTGCTCTACCAGGCTTACGAAGGGGCCGTGACGGCGATCGAGCGCAAGGGGCGGGCAATGCACGAAGCGTTGCTGGCGAAAATGAGCATAGCGGTGCTGGCCGAATCGATCCTCACGCGCCTGTGCCGGATTGCGGGCGGCGGCGCCTACGCCCGTCATTCACCGCTCGGCTTCTGGTTCGAGGACGTGCGTGCGCTCGGGTACCTGCGTCCTCCGTGGTCGCTTGCCTACGACGGCCTGCTTGCCTTTGCCGGTCCTGGCGAGCCTGGAGGGATGCCGATACCCGGCGAGGCCGCCCTTCACTGAAGCGTGCGCTCTGCGAGGCGACGCACGATCTCGTCCACGATCTCCGACGGCGGCGGGCCGACATCGACGACGACGGGATCCTCGTCGGACGCGGGCTCCTGGAGGGTCGCGAACTGGCTGTCGAGCAGGGCCAGCGGCATGAAGTGCTCGTGCCGGGCGGCCATGCGGTGCTGGATCAGCTCACGCGATCCCTTGAGATAGACCAGCGTCACCTCGGGCCGCGTGCCGACGATGATGTCGCGATAGGATCGCTTCAGCGCCGAGCAGGTGAGAACACCCGACGCGCCGGCGGCCCGCCAGCCGTCGATCTCCATCGCGATCCTTTGGAGCCATGGCAACCGATCCTCGTCGGTGAGGGGCGTGCCGCCGCGCATCTTCCGCACGTTGCCGGCGGGGTGGAAATCGTCACCCTCCAGGTACGCACAGTGCAGCCGGCCTGCCAGCATCGCCGCAACAGTCGTCTTGCCCGAGCCCGAGACGCCCATCACGACGACGATGGTCACGATCCCTCGCACAGGCTCAAGTCGAGATCCCTCGCACAGGCTCGGGATGATGGCCGTGGGCCATCATTCCGCGGCTTGCTTGCCCGGCATCTTCGGCACCGAAGCGGAGGCCGCGGCGAAGCGCGGCGAGTCGGTGACCTTGAGGGCCTCGGCGGCGTCCTTGTTCTCCATGATCTTGGCCATGATCGCCTGGCCGGCACGGTCGAACACCGCGCGGTTGTCGATCAGGTATTTCTGCGACTCGCGGAGCTTCGTCACATAGCCGTTGATCTCGGGGATGACGTAGCGGGCGACCATGTCCCAGCTGCGCATGGTGTTCTCGGGGTTCGCCCAGTCGTGCACGAAGCCCACAACCGTGCCGAAGCCGCCGCTCTTGTCGTAGACCGACTTGATGGTCTTCACGAGATCGTCGGGCGTGCCGATGACCGAGGCCGAGCCGTCCATGAAAGCCGTCTTGTCGACGGCCTCGTCGGGCGAGGTGAAGGGCACCGAGCCCGGCCGCTGCAGCGTGCCGGTGATGTATTCATTGTGCCAGTGCATCAGGCCGTTCTTTGCCTCCTCGCGGGCCTTCTCGCGCGTCTCGGCGATATGCCAGCTGAGAAGCACGCGCCAGTTCTTGCGGTCGACGGTCGTGCCATGCTTCTTCGCGGCGGTCTCGGCGAAGCCCCATTGCGTCGGCAGCGACAGCAGTCCCTGATTCGACATCGAGCCCAGCGAGATGATGCCGATGCCGTACTTGCCGGCCAGCGTCATGCCCGACGGGCTGATCTGCGACGCCACGGCGAAGGGCATGTCCTCCTGCAGCGGCAGCAGCTGAAGCGCTGCATCCTGCAGCGTGTACCAATCGGTCTTCCGGGTGACGCGCTCGCCCTTGAACAGGCGGCGGATCACGTCGATGGCATCGTCCTGGCGGTCGCGCTGGACCATGGGATCGATGCCGAGCGTGTGCGCGTCCGACGGCAGGGCGCCCGGCCCGGAGCCGAAGATCGCCCGGCCGCCGGTCATGTGGTCGAGCTGCACCATGCGCTGGGCGACGTTGTAGGGATGATGGTAGGGCAGCGAGATCACGCCGGTGCCGAGCTTGATGCGCTTGGTGCGCTCGCCCGCGGCGGCCAGGAACATCTCGGGCGAAGCGATCATCTCCCAGCCGCTGGAGTGGTGCTCACCGCACCAGAATTCGTCGTAGCCCAGCTCGTCGAGATGCTCGACGAACTTGAGGTCCCGGCGGAACTGCAGGGTCGGATTTTCGCCGATGGGATGATGCGGGGCAAGGAATGCGCCGAAGCCGAGACGCGCCATGGGAGACCTCCTGATTTGATAGAAGGGCTATCATGGCGGCGCGGCGCGGTCGACCGTGGAGAGGCACAATGACATTGCTGAGCGAGAAGGTTGCGTTGGTGACGGGAGGATCGCGCGGCATCGGCCGTGCCGTGGCCATTTCGCTGGCCGAAGCAGGGGCCGCTGTTGCCGTGAATTACCTCGAAAGAGCCACCGAGGCGCGGAACGTCGTCGAGGCGATCCGCAACGCCGGTGGTAAGGCGATGGAAGTCGGCGCCGATGTTTCCAGAGCCGACGCCGTCGCCGGGATGATGTCGGCCGTCGAGCGCGCGCTGGGGCCGGTCGATGTGCTGGTGAACAACGCCGGTATCGGCCTGGTCCGCGGCATCGACGATCTCACGGAGGAGGATTTCGACCGCACCATCGCGGTCAACCTGAAGTCGGTCTTCCTCTGCACCCAAGCGGTCGTGCCCGGCATGCGGGCGAGGAAGTGGGGACGCATCGTCAA